>JBCCJE010000343.1:0-6065 GCA_039027925.1 Bacteroidota bacterium | reverse complement strand
GGATTATGGATTATGGATTAAAAATTATGGATTTATCACTCTTAATTCTTAATTCTTAATTTCAAATTCATCGTTCTCAATTCCCAAATGTTGCCTTAATTTTATCAACTGCGCCTTCGAAAATGATCAACGTACCAGAGTTCATCACATCGTAGGTGCTCAGATCCTGTGCTCTCATCACTCTTGCTTTTTGAATATTGCGACTAGACAAATACACATTTTCGTTATGAGCCTCAGTAACTAGTAGTGATTTTTTGCCACCTAACTCTAGATTGTTGAGAAAGTTGACGTAGTTTTTTGTCTTAGGATCATCCATCTTAATATTTTCGACTACGACGATCGAACCAGATTGAGCCTTGCTAGTTAAAGCTGATTTACGAGCTAAGCGAGCTACTTTTTTATTAAGTTTGATTCTGTAGTTTCTGGGCTTCGGACCAAACATTCTTCCTCCACCTCGGAAGATACCACTCTTGATGCTTCCTGCCCGCGCAGTCCCCGTACCTTTTTGTCTTTTGATTTTTCTAGTAGAACCCGCAATCTCGTTTCTTTCTTTGGACTTGTGAGTTCCTTGGCGTTGGTTAGCCAAATATTGTTTTACGGCTAAGTAAACAGCGTGTTCATTGGGTTCGATGCCAAAGATGTCATCAGGTAGATCAATGCTTCTCCCTGTTTTATCGCCCTCGATATTTACTATGTCTAATTTCATGATCAGAAATATTTGAAATTGTCCAAAGACAATATTTTATTTTTCAATAATTACAAATGAACCCTTATGCCCGGGAATTGCTCCTTTTACTAGGACTAAATTTCTTTCGGGAAAAACTTTCAGAATTTCCAGATTGCGAGTTTTTACTCTATTTCCTCCCGTTCTACCTGCCATCCGCATTCCTTTCGTCACCTTTGCGGGGTAGGAAGCAGCACCAATTGATCCAGGTGCTCTTTGTCGGTTGTGCTGACCGTGCGTTTGATCGTTAACACCACGGAAACCGTGTCTCTTGACTACCCCTTGAAACCCTTTACCCTTGGAAGTACCTATCACATCCACAATATCACCTTCATCAAATACCTCTCCTACGGAAATAGCACTACCCAAACTTTTTTCGGTAATTTCTAATGCTTCTCCATTTTCATTAGTTGGAGGAATCAACTCATCCAAATCAAAATCTCGAAACTCTGCTACTTTTCGCTTGGGCGTGGTATCAGCAGCTTTGAAGTGCCCCATCATGGGATTGGTAGTGCTCTTTTCTCTAGCTTCCGCAAAACCCAATTGTAAGGCTTCATACCCGTCCGTTTCAACTGTTTTTACCTGCGTGATGACACAGGGACCCGCTTCAATAACGGTGCACGCAATGTTTTTTCCAGCTTCGGTAAAAATGCTGGTCATTCCGATTTTTTTACCTATTAAACCGTTCATTTTGATTTATTTTATTCCTGATAGGTAGGGAGAAATTAGCACGTAGGAATAACACAGAAAGGTGAGCAACTCGTAGTTCCGCACTTTCAGTATTGGACTAAACATCCCGACTAAATCAGGTATTTTTTTTACAAAAATTACAAAAGATAATTGAACCGATTCTGAACTATCAATTAATAATTCAGAACTCCGTTAAGTCAACTTAACCTGAATATCCACTCCCGATGGCAATTCCAATTTGGAAAGCGCATCAACTGTCTTTTGAGTAGGAGTATAAATTTCAATTAATCTTTTGTGTGTCCGCAACTGAAATTGCTCGCGAGATTTTTTGTTCACGTGCGGAGAACGTAGCACGGTGAAAATCTTCTTTTCAGTAGGCAGCGGAATCGGACCAGTAACGACAGCACCTGAGTTCTTAACTGTCTTTACAATTTTCTCCGTTGATTTATCCACCAAATTGTGATCGTAAGAACGGAGTTTAATTCTGATTTTCTGATTCATAACCTTGGTATGGTTAAATTGTTATATATTTTTTCAAGGAAATAAGACAAAAGAAATAGGAACTAAGCGTCTTAATTCCTATCTCTTTATAATACATTTTAAACTTTTACTTCGCCTTTCGCTTTGGCGATCACCTCTTCGGCGATGCCTTTCGGCGCAGCAGCATAGTGGGAAAATTCCATAGTAGAACTTGCTCGACCCGAGGTGATCGTACGTAGAGAAGTCACGTAACCAAACATTTCGGATAGCGGTACATCAGCTTGAATAGCTACTGCTCCACCCGCTCTGGGTTCTTGTCCTTTGGGAAGCCCTCTTCTTCTGTTCAAATCACCGATCACACTACCTACGTAGTCATCAGGAGTAGTTACTTCCAATTTCATGATTGGCTCCATGAGTACTGGACGGCATTTGTGCGCAGCGGCTTTAAAACCTTCTTTGGCGCACAACTCGAATGCGATAGGCTTAGAATCTACGGGGTGCATGGACCCATCGAATACTCTGACCTTCATGGCATTGATTCCGTATCCTGCCAATACACCATTGTCCATCATAGAATTGAAACCATCCCGAATTGGCTTTTGGTAATTTTTGTCAATAGAACCTCCGACGATGCCCCAATCAAACTGTAATCTTACCTTTCCATCTTTGAAATCGTCACTTTCCAAAAACTCTTCATCAGCAGGTCCCAACTCGAACTCCATATCCGCAAACAAACCAGATCCACCTGATTGTTTTTTCAAACGCTCCCGGTGAGAAGTAGATGAAGTTAAGGCCTCTTTGTAATTTACCTGAGGTTCACCTTGATTACATTCGACTTTGAACTCGCGCTTCAATCTGTCAATGATGATCTCCAAGTGCAACTCTCCCATTCCGCTAATCACCGTTTGATTAGTATCTTCATCGTATCTTACTTTAAAGGTAGGATCCTCTTCAGCTAATTTTGCTAAAGCCATTCCCAACTTATCTAAATCCTTTTGAGTTTTTGGCTCAACAGCAATTCCGATTACCGGATCAGGGAAAGTCATGCTTTCGAGAACGATAGGATTTTTTTCATCACAGATCGTATCTCCTGTTCGCAAATCCTTGAATCCAACGCCAGCAGCAATGTCACCCGCTTCAACTCGACTTATTGGGTTTTGCTTATTAGAGTGCATTTGATAAATTCTCGAAATACGCTCTTTCTTACCCGATCTTGTATTCAAGACGTAAGACCCAGCGTCAAGTGAACCCGAATAAACTCGGAAAAATGCCAATCGTCCAACAAAAGGATCAGTAGCAATTTTGAAAGCTAACGCTGCGAAAGGCTCGTCCGTACTAGGCTTTCTCACTTCTGGCTCGTCCGTTTTAGGATTAGTTCCTTCGATGGCTTCAATATCTAAAGGAGATGGTAGGAAAGTGCAGACTGCATCCAACAATGCTTGTACTCCTTTATTCTTAAAGGCAGAACCACACATCATTGGGCAAATAGTCATATCAATAGTAGCTTTTCTAATCGCTTCTCTCATTTCTTCTATAGTAATCGAATCGGGATCTTCGAAGAATTTTTCTAACAAACTATCATCGTACTCGGCAATAGCTTCCACTAGCTTCTCGCGGTACTCTGCTACCAAATCAACCATGTCCTCTGGAATCGGAATAACCTCATAAGTCATTCCTTTATCTTCTTCGTTCCAGACAATAGCTTGGTTCGTCATTAAATCAACTACTCCTCTGAACCGCTCCTCTGCGCCGATGGGCAGTTGTAGAGGAATCGCATTGGCTCCTAATTTTTCTCTAACGTCGTTCACGACATTCAAGAAATCGGCACCAGTTCTATCCATTTTATTTACAAAACCGATACGTGGTACTTTATATCTGTTCGCTTGTCTCCACACCGTTTCGGATTGTGGCTCTACTCCAGATACTGCGCAAAATAAAGCAACTGTTCCGTCCAAGACTCTCAAAGAACGCTCTACCTCAACCGTAAAGTCAACGTGTCCCGGAGTGTCAATTATATTGACAGTATATTCATCTCCTAACCATTTCCAATTAGTTTTTGTAGCAGCGGAAGTAATGGTAATTCCTCTCTCTTGCTCTTGCTCCATCCAATCCATAGTGGCCGCCCCATCGTGCACCTCACCAATCTTGTGGCTAAGTCCCGTGTAGTAGAGGATACGCTCGGTAGTGGTAGTTTTACCAGCATCAATGTGAGCAGCAATCCCAATGTTTCGCGTTAATTTTAAATCTTTTCCCATGACGAAGAAATGTGATTAAATTTGTTGATTGAATAAATAGGTTTCTTACAAATGAAAAAATAAATAATCAACCTCAGAAAAATTATTCATTTTTCATTATCAATTATTCATTACTTTTTATCTACCTCTAAAATGCGCAAACGCTCTATTCGCCTCTGCCATTCGATGTGTATCTTCTTTTCTTTTTACTGCTGCACCCTCACCTTTACTTGCTGCAATCAGTTCGGCAGCTAATTTTTCGGCAAAACCTTTTCCACTCCTTTCTCTCGAAAATCTGATGATCCACTTCATACCGATGGATAACTTTCTCTTGGCTCGAATCTCCGTAGGAATTTGGAAAGTAGCTCCCCCGATTCGTTTACTTCGAACTTCTACCTGTGGCATCGCCGTATTCAATGCTTTTTTCCAAATGCCATGCTCATTCTCCTTAGTTCTTTCTTTGATAATATCCATTGCATCATAGAATATTTTGAGGGCAGTAGATTTCTTTCCATTGAGCATTAGCATGTTGACAAACTGCGTCACCATTGGATCTTTGTACCTCGGATCAGGTGCATGTATTCTTACTTTTGGCTTTCTTTTACGCATTTTATTTAAAATTGTTGATTGAAGAACACTAAATATTTTATTTTAAAAAACTTATAAACAACTAGTATTCAAATCTTTGTATTGAAAACGATAACCAATGAAGGCTTTTATTTCTTAGGTCTTTTAGTTCCGTATTTCGATCTACTTTGCAATCTGTCCGTGACACCCGCCGTATCTAGTGCACCCCTTACTATGGTGTATCTCACCCCCGGTAAATCCTTCACTCTACCTCCTCTAATCAGTACAATCGAGTGCTCTTGCAAATTATGCCCTTCTCCCGGAATGTAAGCAATAACCTCTTGACCATTGGTCAATCGAACCTTAGCCACCTTCCGCAAAGCAGAGTTAGGTTTCTTAGGTGTAGTGGTATATACCCTAGTACATACGCCCCGCTTTTGGGGACATGCGTCTAGCGCACGGGATTTACTTTTTTGTATGATTTGCTTTCTGCCTTTTCGAACGAGCTGATTGATAGTAGGCATAAATACGTATTTTTACTTTTTATATAAATTTTCTATGAACCTGTGAAAACCCTTGATTTTAAAGGAATTTTTTGGAAAAATGTAGGCTTTTTTCAAAGCGAGTGCAAAGATATATTTAATATTTATCTTTTCAAAAATTTAAAACAAAATAATCTAGCGTGTAAGGTTATTTCCTAAAGTCAATATTTGGGTGTTTGACCGAAGTGAAGCCCACCAACCAAATATTTAACTGGATTACTTCATTTTGGGTACAAAAAACTTTTGTTTCTTCTTCTTTCCCGTGGAATATTCGTTTTCTTTGTTTTCTTTTTGGAAGGCATAGCTCATAATTATTCTTCCCCTTTTTTATCAACATTTTCAATATAATGAACTGTACTATTCGAAAAGCTACTACGGCTGACCTACCCGCAATGTACGATTTGGTCTTAGAATTAGCGATTTACGAAAAAGAACCCGACGCCGTAACTGCTACGTTGGATGATTACGAAAAAAACTTTGCAGCAAATGTTTTCGACGCCATTGTAGCGGACGAAGCGGGGAGTGTAATCGGGACTTGTATTTATTACATCACTTGGAGTACGTGGAAAGGGCGCATGGTTTATCTCGAAGATTTTGTGGTAAAAGAAAGCCGCCGCGGGGAAGGCATTGGTCAACTGCTTTTCGAGAATTTTTTGGAACAAGCTCGATTAATGGACGCTGTAATGGTAAAATGGCAAGTACTAGATTGGAACGAACCCGCTATCAAATTTTACGAAAAAAATGGAGCAATGATCGAAAGAGGATGGTGGAACGTAAAAAAATTCTTTTGAAAAGGAATTGTAAAACGTAAATATATATTTAATTTAT
>JBCCJE010000342.1:0-6067 GCA_039027925.1 Bacteroidota bacterium | reverse complement strand
TTTACATTTTCTACTTGTTCTTTTTCCTTTCTGCTGCGTTGATCCCGAGTACTCGGGACGCCGATGCCCCGCATCGCCTACGTTTTTCGCCTTGCATAAAGAAAAAATAACTGCGCATAAAATGTAAATTTATTAATGCACTATTCCTAAGGAACAAAAGCACGATAAATTAAACAACCTAGCTGCTACCTAATCTGTTCAATTTGTCATACTTTCATTCCTAAACCTTGGAGGTTCAGTAAACTTTAATTGGTGTTTGGGTTAAAGACGGTATCGGGTTTTGTGTGGATGGAAATAGGAAGTAACTGTGCTCAATCAAATCTATTGTTAGGACTTAGCTTCAGGATATTTTACGGGAGATCATTTCCTGTCACATTTTTAAAAAAGTTATCAGTCGGGAGTGTGAAACTAAAAAGGGAAGTTGTTTGGAAACACTTGTGACGTTGCAAAAAATCCGCCAAAGGAATGAGCAAACTGTACTTTTTTGAAAAATACCACTTTGAGGGTAGTGATCACATGGCGAGTTTTACTGATTTATAATCAGTTGATTTAGAGGTAAAAAAGAAGATTTTTCCCCTTTTTGAAAGGATTTTTGGAATAATATTCCCGTTTCGTTGATGGTGTTTTCTAATGATTTATACTGGAAATTAAAGGCCTCTTTTGATTTTTGATTGTCGTAAATCCACGTTCGAAAAGAGTTTTCTACCGTTTCCTTGGTTACGACGGCTTGACTCCCCGTAAGCCTCGAACGCAACCATTCCACTCTCCACGCTAAGCCGCCAAGCCAAGTACTTAAAGGAATAGTAGGACGTTTTTTTTGCAACGCATCGGCTATCGTATCAAAGACTTTTTGGTAACTCCAATTCTCCCCAACTGCAATAAACCGCTCCGCTGTCACATCACTCTCCATCATTTTAATCATGAGTTCGCCCACGTCTCTGACATCCACGAAGCCACTTCCACCCTTCCCGTAGAATCTATTCCCTTTCCACATTTTTGAGAAAAAACTCGCCGAGCCTTCCTCCCAAAAACCTGCACCCAAAATGACCCCTGGATTAATAATAGTCGCAGAGAGTCCTTCGGCTATTCCTCGCCATACTTCTTGCTCCGATAGATATTTTGAAATGCCGTACTCCGAGTTAAAATCACTCGTCTCCCACTTCGTCTTTTCGCTAATTATTTTTAGTTTTTTTCTTCGACCTATCGCAGCGATGGAACTCACGTGAACCAATTTTTCGACCTCCTGCGTCAAAGCGATGTTGACAACATTAGCAGTTCCCTGAATATTCACCTGGTGCATCTTTTTCCTTTGCTTAGAATCAAAGGATACTACCGCCGCAGCGTGGTAAATCTGTTGGACATCCTCCATCGCTTTTTCCAAGCCTAAGACATCTAAAATATCGCAATCTACCCATTCAATTTTATCTTTCACCTCCTCCACTAAATCCATTCGGCTACTTTTTCTCTTTATCGCAACTATATTGTTATATCCTTTCTCGACTAGCTGTCGCAAAAGATAAGAACCCACAAATCCAGTTCCACCAGTTACCAATATTTTTTTGTTTAGATTCACCTAGTCTATGATTTTTTCTTCATAGTCTGACTTCCCGTCAGCCTATGAGTTCAGTTTTAATTTGTTACAAATTCATAGGCTGACGGGAAGTCAGACTATGAGAAAACAGGTTAAAATTCATAGGCTGACAGGAAGTCAGACTATGAGAAAAACAGGTTAAAATTCATAGGCTGACGGGAAGTCAGACTATGAGGGAGGTACAGGCGCATATACCGCCCCACCTATCGTATCTCGCCTCGCCCCCGTAACACTCGACATACAATTAGGAATATTTTCCATACGCAATACCCCCAAAAGTCCCATCAAAATCGCCTCTTTAAATTGTATGATTTCCCGTTCGGGTAAAACGATTTCAAGATCTATTTTTTCCAAAAATAACTCCTGCGTCCTTTGCATCAAAAAAGTATTAAAAACCCCTCCTCCCGTTGGATACATCGTATATTTTTGTTTTATAAATCGCTCATTATCAATAATTTGCAATACGCCCTCAACAGTCTGTTGTGCCAATTGTTCCACCGCCGTTCGCATCTTATTTTCAACTGATGCGGGGTACTCCACGTACTTTTTTGTCAAGTGATTAACCACCCATTGATTGTCTAAAGACTTAGGGTATTTTTGGGAAAAATAGGCTATTGAGTTGACTTCGTCTAACAATTTATTTACAACTTTTCCAGCGGATGCAATTTTCCCCTCATCATCATAATCCAAATCCACTAACCGAGCCAACGCATCAAAAGTTTGATTAGCACCACCTATATCAAATGAAACAAATTTTCCGTGCACATTACAACTTACGTTAGCGATGCCTCCAAGATTCAAATAAAAATCGTAGCCCGAAAGCAGGTACTTATCAGCCGTCGGGGCGAGCGGTGCCCCTTCCCCGTTGATTGCCACATCTTGCGTTCTGAAATCCGAAATCACGGGGAAGCCCGTAACTGCCGCCAACGCCGCCCCATCGCCAATTTGTGCCGTCATTCTTTTTTCGGGATAATGAAAAATGGTGTGACCATGAGAAGCAATAAAATCAGGTTGGATCGAATGTCTTTCCAAAAACTGATTCACCAACTCCCCCATGTAATGCCCAAAGTAAACGTGTGACTGCGCGTACACCAAGGCAGACTGATGAGGAAGATGAACCAACCGACTTTGCCACATCTCTGAGAATGGAATTGTATCGGCTTGCAGCAGTTGCCAATTAGTTATCTTTTGATTTGTAACAATAAATTCACAGAAGGCAATATCTAGCCCATCCAGCGAACTACCCGACATCAATCCTAAAACTCGATATTTTTTCATTCCTCCATTTTTTTCCCAAAAAAATCAATAACGAAATTACAATTAAAGTTGAGAAAGTCCTTTTGTTTTTCGAAAATCTAAAAGACATCCAACTCCGTAAAATTCCCTGCACCACGCCACCGAGCAATTGGGATATTCCCATTCGGGCGTACATCTATCCATTCTCACACTTCATCCCCATTTAACGAACCTTCGTCCTCCTCGTTCGTTATCCTGTCGGAAACTCTAAAAACTTTGGAAACTTTTGAATCATAAAAAGTTTCCATTGTGTAAAAAGATCATATATTTGTATCACGAAACAAAGAAATTTTATAAGATAAACATGCAATTAAGCGATAGGATACTTACAAAAGCTGAAAATCTTTTTTTCAAGTACGGTGTCAAAAGCATCAGCATGGATGACTTGGCTCGACAACTTGGTATCTCCAAAAAGACACTCTACCAATCTGTTGAAAATAAAAAAGATCTCATCATGCAGGTCTTTCAAAATCATGCGCAGAAAGAGATTGAAGCAGTAGCGCAGATAAGAACAGATACAGTGGATGCCATTGATGAGATGATTGGTGTAGCCCTATACGTAATTCCTACGCTCCGAAAAATTTCTCCGACATTTATTTATGATATAAAAAAATATTACCACGATGCGTGGAATCTGATGGAGCAGTATAATAGTGCGGAGGTTTATCGGATGATTAAGGATAATATCGAAAGAGGAAAAAAAGAGGAAGTCTATCGAGCGGAAATAAATACGGACATCATTGCGAAATTGTACGTGGCGAAATGTCTGATTATCGTGGATGAAGAGCTCTTTCCGCTACCTGATTACAACAAGGAGATTTTACTAAAAGAACATATGAAATACCACATTCGGGGAATCGCTACGACGAAGGGTCTGCGAATGCTCGATAAACATTTTAAAAAATTAACATGAGGAAAATCATAGCCTTGCTCCTGCTATTTACGTTTAGTTCAAATGTCGAAGCCCAAGAAGCCCAATCATTTTCACTAGAGGATGCTGTTCAGTATGCCCTCAAACATAGTCTCGAAATCCGTAATGCTGACATTTCGGTAGCGGATGCCGACCAAAGAATCAATGAAAATAAAGCATTGGGATTGCCTACCGTCTCTGCTAATTTTGGATTTGTCCACAACTTTAAGCTCGCTGATTTTATCGTACAAAGGGGAATTTTTCAGGGGATGCCCGTAGAAGGAGAATTTGAAAAAATACCACCACTCGGAGCATTGGACAACAGAACTACTGCTACCCTCGATGCGCAATCACTTGTTTTTGATTGGAGTTATCTGACCGCACTCAAGGCAGCGCGTGCGTACCGTACTTTTTCCGCAGAGGAAAAAACACAAACCATTCAAGCGGTGAAAAATCAAGTCCGTTCGGCGTATCTCCCTCCTTTAATTTTGGAAGAAAGTAAAAAAACACTAGCGAAAAATATTTCCAATCTGGAAAAATTACTTTTCGAAACTAGGGAACTATACAAAGCTGGGTTTGTGGAACAACTCGATATTGATCGCCTAGAATTATCTCTAGCCAACCTGAATACCGAACTGGATAACCTAGATCGCCAAAAAGAAATCACTTATAATGTGTTGAAGATAGCGATGAATTATCCTATGGATCAACCCATCGCAATTGCGGACAATATTGACCTACTGCTTACGGAAGCGCCGGTTGACGATTTGGAAGGAAACATCAACTACGCTAATCGGCCCGAATATCGAGTAGCCACGATGGGGCAAACGCTCAACGAAATTAACATTGATTATATCAAAGCTACCTATTACCCTAATCTGGTTGGTTTTGCTCAGTACCAACAAATAGGTCAAAGTCTCGATTTTTTTAATAATAATATCTGGACAAGTCAAGGCTACGTAGGATTGACTCTGAACGTGCCGATCTATTCGGGCGGTGGAAAAAAAGCCCAACTCCAAAGAGCAAAACTTGACCTCGAAAAAACCAGAAATCAAATCCGATCATTGGAGCGAGTCATTTGGATGGAAGTCGGCAATGCCCGCATTGGTTACAAAAATGCGCTGCGACGAGTAGCCGACCAAGAGCGCAATTTAAAACTGGCGCAAAAAATTTATGATACCACCCAAATCAAGTACCGAGAAGGAGTAGGTTCTAGCTTAGAAATTACCAACGCAGAACAGTCCCTCTTCCAATCGCAACAAAACGTCATTCAAGCGCGATACGAATTGCTTCAGGCAAAAGTGGACTTGGATCAGGCGTTGGGGAGATGATCTGATAATTGATAATGAAAGATTAATAATTAAGAATAAATACTGCTACTCCTCTTCTTCTAAAATAAGCCTGCGAAAAAATGCAGGTTGGAGTTCTCCTTCAGGGGCTAGGGGTGAGTAGGGGCTCTAAATTTTACATAATGAAATACCTATTCAGCATTTTTACAATTACCTTGTTATTATTTTCTTGCGAACAGCAGGAAACCGTTCCCGAAGACTTAGCGGGGAAAAAGACCTATTTAAAAACAAAGCAAACGGAGCTTCGAGCTTTGCAAAAAGAAATCGCAATGCTAGAATCTCAAATTGATTCTATGGACACTTCCAAGCCCAAGGAAAAACCTAGAACCTTGGTAACGACACTTCCCGTACAAACTAAAAATTTCGACCGATACATCGAGCTCCAAGCAGCCATCGAAGCCGAGGATATGGTAGCGGCTAGTAGCGAGACGGGCGGGCGATTGACTTCCGTGAAAGTAGAAGAAGGGCAATACGTGAAGCGAGGTCAGTTGATCGCCACCATAGATTTGGAATCTATTAACAAACAAATTGCGGAATTGGAAAAGTCTTTGGAGTTAGCCGAAGAAGTCTATGAACGCCAAAAAAGATTGTGGGATCAAAACATCGGTTCGGAGATTCAGTACCTGCAAGCTAAGAACAATAAGGAGCGATTAGAGAAGAGTCTCGAGACGGTAAATTACCAACTCACCAAAGGCAACGTCTATGCCCCCAAAAGTGGCGTGATTGAAATGCTAGTTTCAAAGAGTGGAGAAATGACGATGCCCGGTGCACCTATCGTTCAAATTCTAAATACTTCGAGGGTAAAAGTAGCAGCGGATGTTCCAGAAAAGTTTTTGCGGGATGTACGTAAGGGAGAAAGAATGACCATCAAGATTCCTGCCTTGGATATGGAAACCAAAGGGCGTGTCACCATGATCGGGC
>JBCCJE010000341.1:0-6071 GCA_039027925.1 Bacteroidota bacterium | reverse complement strand
ATGTTTTTTCCTTTGACGAAAGAAACTAAATCGTTAACTTTTCCTTTCTTTTTGTACAGATGGAGATCACCGTTGTACAGCGCAATACCTGCACTATCATAACCACGGTATTCTAATCTTTTCAAACCTTTTACAATAATTGGATAGGCATCTTTTTTTCCAATATAAGCTACGATTCCACACATAATTTTAGGGTAATTTTAGTTGTTATTGATTAATAGTGTATGTTACATTAAGTTTTATAGGAAATGTAGAATTCTTTGGACCGAAAATAATTGATCTTTGGGCTGTCTGAGCTTTTGAAATTGCCGTTATGAAAATTTCGTCGCTTTCTTCAACTCCGTTAATCATATCTTGTAAGTGATCCGTTACATTCATTTTGTACTGTCTGTAGATCACGTTATCTTTTACTACTTCTGTCAAATTACCACCAAATACACCAGTTAAACTACTGACACTCAGGGCAGCCTCCAAATCTGAAATAATAATCAGATCGTCATCGTCAGGATTTTTTTTCGAAATAAGCAATTGCGGTAATGGGTCATCGAAATATGCTTGCTTATCGTCTGGTAGAATGGTTGCAATGGTAAGCTCTAGTTGAGCCTGATTTACGATTGCATTTTGTAAGTTCTCGGCGTAAGGGATTCTAAATTTAGCATTTAATCCTGACATTCCTTGTATAAAAATTAGGTTTTCTCCATTCGCTTCGTCATCAATAAACGGCTCAACAATTGAACCTGCATAATCGGGTTTGGGAAAATGCACCATTTGAGCGGCATTACTATTTACCGCAAAGCGATAACGTAAGGTATCCTCCTGCTGGGCATTGTGATAGTAGAGATACAGCCCACTCAACTGGGAATTTAACCGAAATGCCATCATGGTTGATGCATCGGGACTGCCATCTACTCTTACCTGAACGCCTCTGAATACTGGTAGTAGAGAGGTATCATTTTGATAATATGATAAATCTCCCGAAAAAAGAAAATCTTGAATCAAAGGATGAGATCTATCAACGGATAGCCGCAACTGAGGAGGAAAAATAGTATCCCCATTGGCCGCTGGAACTGAAAAGGTAGTATCAAAAGCGGCAGGATTGATAGTAGCAGAAGCAAGTGGTATCGGATCCACGTCGAAGTTAATATCTGAATAGTAGGTCTCGTTGTTGTTCATATCTTCTGCTAGTGCGTGTACAGAAATATCGTAGGTAGAATTTAAAGGGCCAAAAAAAGAAGCCGTATCGTATTCCAATACGAAGACCACGGAGTCGAGTTTCGTTTCACCCCCAGAAATTCCGTTGATGCCTGCCCACAGGGTAGAGTCGGGCGTACCCGTCAGTCGAAGTTGAGTATTGATGATGGACTCACTTTCTCCAAATATTGGATCGTCAAGTTTTCCACAAAGAAAAATATTCAAAAGATTGAGACTATTGTAAGTTCTCACGGAATCATCTTTGATGGAAGAAGCAAAAATGGATAGTGTATCCGTAAATACAACATCAGCGCGATCTGGATCAATCACATCGGCACCAACTAACTGAGGATCATTGCAGGAAGTATTTAATAAAAAGAAAAGTCCTAAAATGCCAAGGGCATAATTCAATGATTTAAATATCGTCTTTTTCAATGGTAAATAATTTTGGGGGCATACAGCAGAAGGCCACTGCCCAAGATACTCTATAAAAAATTCACACCACTTAAAACGCAACACCGGCTTCTACCGTTTGGAGAATTAATTCTCAATTTTGGTAGAAGCCGGCATTTAGAGTATTCTTTTTTTGAAGTCAATGAAAGGAAGGTATTATTCCACCTCTTGCTCTAGTAAGGTATTGAAAAATTCGAGGTAGGCAGCTAGATATTCCTCTTCGCCCTTATATTCTAGGACAGGCTTATCTATTTTTTCTAAAATTTTTGCAGTATCCTTTGATAGTTCAGGACTACCCGTAATGATGGCATCACAAAATGCCGCTGCCCCGTGGTGTAATCCTACTGCTTTTCCATTTCTGAACGCCTCCAAGTCTTCGGGTTCAAGGTTATTAATGGATGCTTTTTCGTAGAAACTCTCTTGGAAAGTGTGCTCCAAGGAGTTATCGTAAAGAGAATAAACTACTTTTGAATTCTGGAAAATAGGTTCATTCTTGTAAGCAGTCTTTAAGTACAATGGAACTAGGCTAGTCATCCAACCGTGAACGTGAATAATGTCTGGTGCCCAACCGAATTTTTTCACCGTTTCCAAAACCCCTTTACAGAAGAAGACCATCCGATCTGCATTGTCGTCGAAAGGTTTTCCTTTGGCATCTTCAAACACAGATTTGCGCTTGAAAAAATCATCATTATCCAAAAAGTAAACTTGTAGTCGGGCTCCAGGCAGGGAAGCCACTTTGATAATCAATGGGAAGTCATCGTCATCTACGATAATGTTCATCCCAGAAAGTCTTACCACTTCGTGTAATCTATGTCGTCGCTCGTTGATCGTTCCAAAACGCGGCATCAAAACTCGTATTTCGAATCCTTTCTCTTGGACGTATTGAGGTAGTTTTCTTGCTATAGCTGAAATTTCAGAGAGGGCCGTGTAAGGCTCCATCTCTTGTGTTACTATCAGTACTTTCTTCTTCTCCATAAACGCTAGTACATTTATTTTTTTTAAAAAAATTGATACCTTCAATGAACAGGTGTGCAAAATTAAGAAAAATTCCGCATTTTTTATGAATTTTACTTGGCACTTCTGTTAAAGGGCTGTTAAGGAATGGTTCAATAATAAACTCACATTTTCTACTTGTTCTTTTTCCTTTCTACTGCGTTAAAAAGCCTCGATGATGCCCTGCATCGCCTACGTTTTTTGTCTTGTATAAAGAAAAAATAACTGCGCATAAAATGTAAGTTTATCATTGAACCATTCCTAAGTAAAACGAACTATTTTTTCTAGTCATTTTTTTAAAAGACTAATCAAACAAATAACCAACTTCCATGATTTTATTCAAACAAACTCAACCCCTCCACACATATATATCATTTCAAAAAAACGATAAAAAATCTATCGGCTTTGTACCCACAATGGGCGCACTCCACGAAGGACATCTTTCTCTGATAAAACAGGCAAAAGCAGAAAACGATTGTGTAGTGTGCAGTATTTTTGTCAATCCTACCCAATTCAACGAGACTTCTGATTTGGAAAAATACCCCCGAACCGCTAGTCGTGATATTGAACTATTGACTTCGATAGACCACGATGTACTCTTTATGCCCGAGGTCTCGGAAGTGTATCCCGCTCACCTCGATACTACCTTAGATATTGATTTTGGGAAATTAGCCAACGTCATGGAAGGTAAATTCAGACCTGGACATTTTGACGGGATGGCGCAGGTGGTTAATAGATTACTACAGATTGTACAGCCACATTATATATACATGGGACAGAAAGATTTCCAGCAACAAGCGATTGTTAAAAATATGTTGAAGCAACTAAATTCAGCTGTAAATCTAGTGATGTGTCCTATCGTGAGAGAAGCGGATGGGCTAGCCATGAGTTCGAGAAATGTGAGACTGACGCCAGAAAATCGCCGACTAGCCGTAAAGCTGAGCCAAACATTATCTCATGCTAAACAACTAGCAAAAGAAAAGACGCCTGCACCAATCAAAAAATGGGCAATAGACCAGCTCACTATCCCTCAATTTAGGCTTGAATATTTTGAAATAGTAGATGGAGCAACACTCCAATCTGTAGAAAATTTTGAGGATGCCTCTTACGTAGTAGCCTGTACTGCAGTTTGGGCGGGGGATGTCCGATTAATTGATAATATGGTTTTAAAATCGTAAGTTTGTGTCGCCTTCCTAAATACTAATTTTCCATTACGCTTTATTGTAAGAGCATTTTTTTTGCTGCAATATTATTTTATTATGTGACCTTTTCACAGAATAATGCGTTTTAATTAATGGAATTATCTTTTCAAACAAAATTATATTTTACACTATGTTTGTAACTGTTTTTAAATCAAAAATTCACAGGGCCACCGTTACACAAGCAGATTTGAATTATGTTGGTAGTATCACGATTGACGAAGACCTCATGGATGCTGCTAATATTATTGAAGGTGAGCGGGTGCAAATTGTCAATAATAACAACGGAGAACGACTCGAAACTTACGTCATCAAAGGCGAGCGTGGCTCGGGAGTGATCTGCTTAAACGGGGCTGCTGCTCGTCGGGTACAAGTCGGGGATATTGTCATTATTATTTCCTACTTGATGATGGAGTTGGAGCAAGCTAAAAAATACAAGCCCACTACCGTTTTTCCCGATGAAAATAATTTACTCCAAAAAACTTCTTCCACTAAAAAGAAAAATACAAAAGCTAAAAAGAAAAGTAAGCAGTAAGTTTTTACCTTATTCCACAAAAAAAGCTAATCCATCTCAAATGAGTGATTCGCTTTTTTAGTTATCCAAATGCTTAATTGACAATTTACATAGTCAAATACATGGATCGTTTTTTATCTAATTCTCTGAAATAAGGATCCTTAGTATCTTTGATAAATCGGATGGCCTCACCCGTAGATTTCATTTCTGGGCCTAAGTTTTTATCCACGTTGGGAAATTTATTGAAAGAGAAAACTGGAACCTTGATGGCGTAGCCTTCCAACTTTTTGATGATGTCAAAATCTTTCAATTTTTTATTTCCGATCATCACGTGCGTTGCAATATTCAAGTAAGGTACTTGGTATGCCTTGGCAATGAAGGGCGTAGTTCTCGAAGCTCTTGGATTGGCTTCGATGACGTAAACCTTTTCATTTTTGATGGCAAATTGAATATTGATAAGTCCTTTAGTTTTGAGTGCGAACGCTAACTTTTTAGTGTATTCCACCATCTGATTGATTACACTTTCGCTCAGACTGTAAGGAGGCAAAACTGCCGAACTATCGCCCGAGTGGATTCCAGCGGGTTCGATATGCTCCATGATCCCCATGATGTGCACTTCGTCACCATCACAAATCGCATCCACTTCTGCTTCTTTCGCTCTATCCAAAAACTGATCAATCAACACCTTATTATCGGGCATGTGTTTGAATATTTCGAGCACTTGTCTTTCCAGTTCGTCGTCGTTAATTACGATTTTCATTCGTTGACCTCCCAAAACGTAGGATGGTCTCACCAGAACGGGATAGGTCACTTCGTTGGCAATATCTAGTGCTTCCTGAGCGTCAATGGCAGCTCCGTATTTTGGGTAGGGGATATTCAACTCCTTGAGCAAATCAGAGAAGCGACCTCTGTCTTCTGCCAAATCGAGTGCTTTAAAGCTCGTTCCAAAAATCTTTATTCCTTTTTTGTGAAAAATTTCTGCTAGTTTCAATGCCGTTTGACCTCCAAGCTGAACGATAACTCCTTCTGGCTTTTCCAATTCAAATATCTCCTCGATGTGCTCCCAGAAGATAGGCTCAAAATAGAGTTTGTCGGCCATGTTAAAATCTGTCGAAACCGTTTCTGGATTACAATTAATCATAATCGCTTCGTAGCCCGCTTCCTGAATGGCCATCAGACCGTGTACACAACAATAATCAAACTCAATCCCTTGCCCGATTCTGTTGGGCCCTGATCCCAACACTACAATTTTCTTATTATTGGTGGGGATACTCTCGTTTTCATTATCGAAGGTAGAGTAGAAGTAGGGGGTTTGCGCAGCGAACTCTGCGGCACAAGTATCTACCATTTTGTAAGTTCTTCGGATGCCAAGTCTTTTTCGATGCTTGGTCACTTCGTCCTCATCCAATCGCATCAACCACGCAATTTGAGCATCAGAATATCCTACCTCCTTCAGTTCTCTAAAGAAATCTTCTGGAATGTCTTCCGCTACGTTGAAGCGCATGAGTTCATTTTCCATTTTTACCAGTCGCTTGATTTGTTTGATAAACCAAGGATCAATTTTCGTCATTTTATGCACGGTTCTTTCTGGTACGCCCAACCGAAGCGCATCCTTCACTCTGTAAATTCTGTCATCAGATGCTTGCTGAAGTCGCTCCAAAATATCTTGGGTTCGGATCCATTCTTTTTTGTCGGCACCCAATCCCATTCTGGAATTTTCT
>JBCCJE010000340.1:0-6072 GCA_039027925.1 Bacteroidota bacterium | reverse complement strand
GATCCCGCTTTGGATTTCTATTTAGAGCATTATCAAGATTTTGGTTCGGATGAAGATGTATTGCTAGTAGCCGTCAAAAGTGAAAATGGGATTCTGGAAAAATCATTTCTCCAAAAGCTAGAAACCCTACGAAAAGACCTAAGAAAAATCGAAAATATAAAAAATGTAGAAGCTATCACGAGTGCTAAAAATATAAGGAAAACTCCGTTCGGATTGACCTCAAAACCACTCTTAGACCTCAATAATATCAATAGAGCAAAAGACAGCGTCCGCTTACTCCAAGAGCCGTTGATCCCTAACTTATTGGTTTCCAATGATTTACAAACTGCAATTTTGCTAATTGAACTAGAGTCCTTAGTGCCCGAAGCAGAGGACCCCATCCTCATTGAAGCAGTAGAAAATGCCTGTTCTATTTTTCCCAAAGAACGATTCCACATCGGCGGAGATACCAATACACAGGTAAAATACATCTCCATGCTCGAAGCCGAAAATATACGGTTGATTCCGATTTCTATTGCCGTCATTGTGTTGATTTTGATTTTGTTGTATCGCTCTTTTTGGAGTGTACTGATCCCTACGGTGAGTGTCATCATCGGATTGGTTTTTTTGTATGGCTACGCTGCGGCCATCGGTCGGCATATCAATATCTCTACTTTGATGTTTCCTACGGTGATGGCAGTCGTAGGGATGTCGGATTTGATTCATTTGTACAATCGCTACTTGGACAAACTCCGAGCGGGACTTCCCCAAAACCAAGCGATCCTAAAAGCCTTGTACGAAGTTAGAAAATCCCTGCTGCTGACCTCGATCACTACGGTCATCGGATTTCTCACTTTGAGTAGATCAAGCATTCCGCACGTGGCGAGTTTTGGTTTTGATGCTGCGATTGGGGTCGTCATGGCATTTCTCATTGCCATTACGTTGACTCCCGTCGTGCTGTCATTTATCAAAATACCGAGGAAAGTTTATGATAAAAAAAGCAGCAACGAATTTTGGCAAAAGCTACTCGATGATATTTTTAATTTTTCGAAAAATAAAACTAAATCTACTTTTGTAATTACGTTGTTATTTCTCTTGGTGGGTGCTTGGGGCATCATGAATGTGAGTACCAATAATTTTCTTTTTGAATCTATCAGCGAAGATTCTAAACTGCGCCAAGATTATCAGTTTTTTGAAAAAACGTTTGCGGGAATACGCTCTTACGAACTGGCTATTCGGACAAAGCAAGGTGCTAAAATTTCTGATTTATCCATTTTACGAGAGATCGAAAAGGTGGAAAACTATCTCCAATCCAAAGGACAATTTGGCACTATCCTTTCGCCCGTCACGTTGTACAAAAGTGCGCAACGTATCCAAAAAAGTGGACAACTCAAATACTACCAACTCCCTGATAAACAGTCAGTTATACCCCAACTCCAACGGGTGCTCAAGGATGCTCCTACCAACCAACTCATCAATGAGGACGAGACCAAAGCTAGGTTGACCACCCGAATGAAAGACCTCGGGAGACTAGGGGTACTAGCCCTCAACGAAGATTTGCAACAATACATTGACGCCAACGTGGACACCACAAAAATTTCCTTCACCCCCACGGGTAAAGAACTGCTGATTGATCGAAATAATGACCACTTGATTTCCGAAATGTTGAGCAGTATCGCTATCGCCTTTTTGTTGATTTCGATTATCATGGCGTATTTATTTAGAGATTTTAAGATGGTGCTCATCTCCTTGATTCCCAATATTATTCCTTTGATTATGACGGCTGGTATGATGGGGATTTTTGGTGTTCCACTCAACGGTTCTTCGGCAATTATTTTTATCATCAGCTTCGTGATTGCTGTGGACGATACCATTCATTTTTTAAGTAAATTTCGACTGGAAAAGCTAAAAGGAAAAACGACGGACGAGGCGATCTACAGTACTTTTCACTCTACGGGCAAAGCCATCATCATCACTAGCATTATTTTAGCGGCGGGATACGGTGTGACGCTTTTCTCCGATTTTACGGAAGCCTACTATCACGGCGTTTTGATTTGTTGGACATTGATTTTTGCGGTACTTGCAGATTTATTTGTACTACCTATTTTACTAAGAAAATTTTTGCGGTAAAAAAGTTTTTTGAATAAAGCCGCAGACTTGCGTAAGCGTTTTTAAATTTTAATATAAAAACTACGCTAGTCCACGGCTAAAAATAACATCACATTTACATCGCTAAGTATTCGCTAAAACTGATTCTGTCAATTGGTGAGGAAGTAAAGCATACCGTTTGAACTTCATGGCATAGCTCGCCCTTCCAGCACTCACCGACCGTAAATGATTCACGTAACCAAACATCTCCGCAAGTGGCACTTCTGCTTCAATGCGATTATGAGTGGCGGTCATCACTTGTGATAGAATGATCGCTCGCCTTCGGTTCAAGCCACCCAGTATGCTGCCTAAATATTCCTCGGGCGTGTTAATCTCGACCGACATCATAGGCTCCATCAGTTGTGGTTGCATCTGCTTCGCTACTGCCCTAAAAGTTTCAATAGCACAGAGTTCGAAAGCGAGCGGTTTAGAATCCTCTACGTGGGTGTCTCCATCTAACAACGTTACCTTCATACTTCGAATCGGATAGCCCGCCAAGATGCCCTGATTCATCACTTTCTCAAATCCTTTATGAACGGATGGAATAAACTCCTTGGGTACACTTCCGCCAACTACCTTACTTTCGAATTGGAGTCGCTGACCTTTTTGCATAAAGGCCTCACTTGTCAAAAAATCCTCATCTGCAGGACCAATCAATACCTCAATTTCGGCATACAATCCTTTTCCACCCGTCTGACTACTCAGTCGGTGACGATGCTGAACCGATTGAAGAAATACTTCTTGGTAAGCTACCCTAGGCGAACCAATATTCACTTCCAAGCCAAAGTCCTGTTTCAGGCGATCTATAATAATATCAAGATGCAATTCGCCCATGCCTAAAATCAGAGTCTGAGCTGTCACCTCGTCCACTTTAACCTTGAAACTAGGATCTTCTAACTGTAATTTGCTCAGCGCCAAACTTAGCTTATCCAATTGATCAGAACGCTTAGCCTCGATAGCCATACTGATAACAGGATCAGGCACAAACAAACTTTCTAAGACAACTGGCTCATCAATAGCCGTCAGCGTATCTCCTGTACCTACTGATTTTAACCCAACAGTAGCGGCTATATCACCTGCCTGAACAACAGAAATCTCTATCCGCTTATTAGCGTGCATTTGGTACAATCGCCCAATCCGTTCCTGTTTGCCAGTTCGTGGATTGAGAACTCGATCTCCAATTTTCAGGCTTCCAGAATACACTCGAAAGAAACACAATTGCCGATTTTGTTCATCCAAAGCAATTTTAAAAGCCAAAGCGGAAAAAGGTGCTTCTGCCCTAGGTAGCCTTTCCACTTGAGTTTCATCCTTTGCATTAGTTCCTACTATCGCGCCCCGATCCGTCGGCGATGGCAGATATTCGCAAACTGCATTCAGTAAAGGTTGAATCCCTTTATTTTTATAAGCTGCGCCCATCAAAACAGGAACGACCTCCCGATTCAAAACTGCCCTTCGGAGTACTACTCGTAGTTGCTCTGGCTCAATTGATTCAGGATCTTCCAAAACTCGGTTTAACAAATCCTCATCTAGTACTGCTAAATTTTCTAGCAAAATAGCTCGGTACTTTTTAGCGTCTTCTAACAATCCCTTTGGGATACCTGTCTTACTCATTAATTCTCCTTCCTCATTCCAATACATTGCTTTCATTTCAATCAAGTCTATGATTCCTTCAAACTGATCTCTAATCACAATGGGGATTTGAATAGCTACGGCATTAGCCCCTAGTTGGCTTTTGATCTGCTGGATTACATGGAAGTAATCTGCTCCTAATCTATCCATTTTATTGACCATCCCGATAATAGGTACACGGTATCGCTCCGCTTGTTGCCAAACAGTTTCCGTTTGTGATTCTACTCCTGCAACGGCATCAAACAAAGCAACCAATCCATCTAACACTCTCAGGGATCGCTCTACCTCGATGGTAAAATCTACGTGTCCCGGAGTATCTATGATATTGAGATAATAGTGCTCATCCGCAAGTGTCCACTCGGTACTAGTGGCGGCAGAACTAATCGTGATTCCTTTTTCGATTTCCTGCTTCATGGTATCCATCTGACTGTTGCCATGATGGGTTTCTCCGATCCGATGGGACTTCCCTGTGAAATAAAGGATACGTTCTGTCAAAGTGGTTTTGCCCGCATCAATGTGGGCAGCAATTCCTAAATTCCTCAAAAAGCGCAATTTATCGCGTCTCATTTTTTATATTTTTTTTAGCAAGAGTTACTTACTTTTCACGCTCGCAATGAATAATAATAAAACTCCAACCAACCAAGCAACAGTCGAAGCCATCACGGTAGCTGATAAATACTAACAGCAAATAGCTGTAACAACTAAACCACAATTTAAAAATCCAAACTTGTTGATAATGAGAAAATGCAGAAGCCTAGGAAAATTAGCATCCGCTAAATCGCCTGCTCAGCTTACTTCTGCGCTACAGAAATGAAAATCAATGGGCAGAAGACCAATTTGAAAGGTGAGTGAATAATTAAAAGTCTCATGATGTTATTTTTTCCAAAAGTGGTAACGCACGAAGAGATTAAAATGTTCCCTTGGTCATGATTTGTCTTTGGCTTACCTAACAAAATTACTTCCGCCCGCTGATTTTAATCTTCAATTCCTTCGCAATACCCACCAATTTATCCATCTCCTTGTTGATGATAAAAGTTACCGCAACCCCTTCTTGACCTGCGCGCGCTGTTCTCCCGCTACGGTGGGCGTAGTACTCGGCGTGGTCGGGCAGTTCGTAGTGCACCACGTAGGCTAATCCTACCACGTCAATCCCACGGGCCGAAAGATCGGTAGCAATCAGGATTTGGATATTTTCTCGCTTGAAGGCACGCATGACCTTATCTCTTTCCTTTTGCAGGAGATCACCGTGCATCGCATCAACTTCAAAATTTCGAGCTTGTAATTGTTTTGTTAGCGTTTGGACAGACTTCTTGGTTCTACAAAAAATTAATCCTCGATTTTCGCCCTGTGATTTCAGGAAGCGAATCAGACGATTCAGTTTATCCTCTGGCGTCACCAAGTAATAGTAATGTTGGATATTGGGATTGACTACCGTATTTTGCTGCATTCGGATACGTTGTGCATTTTTGGAAATGTATTGTTTTATTAAGTCCCGAATACCGCTAGGCATGGTAGCCGAGAATAACCAAATGTTGATTCTGTCTTTGGCAAAACCTAAGATTGTCTCTAAGTCTTCTTTGAATCCTCTCTTCAACATCTCATCGGCCTCGTCCAAAACTACCGTGTGAATATCAGATAAATCAACTGCTTTTTTTTCCAACAATTCAATCAAGCGACCGGGAGTTGCCACGATGATGTGGGTAGGTCTCCGCAGGGCGATGATTTGTTTACCGATGGGAAAACCACCGTAAACGGCTTCCGCAAATATCTTATCCGTATATTTTGTAAACTTAAAAAGTTGCTTTCTGATTTGGATGCCTAACTCTCTCGTCGGGCAAAGGATCAAGGCTTGCACTACTTTTTTTTCGGGCGATATTTTTTGTAAAATGGGCAACCCGAAGGCGGCGGTCTTCCCCGTCCCCGTGGGCGCTTGTGCTACCAAATCCGTTTTTCCTCTCAATAAGATGGGAATGGCTTTTTCCTGAATTTCCGTCGGTGTGACGATGTTCATTTCCTTCAAGCCTTTGTTGAGTTTTTTCGAAATACCGAGTTGTGGGAAGGTGGACATTTTTTTGGATGATTAGTGATGAATGACTGGAAGTGATCTACTAAAATATAAAAATGCGAAATTAAGGATTGAGGGGGAATTTTGTATTTTTAAGCCTAAAAAATGAGTTATGGAGAATATTCCCTCTGATGACAATTATGAGATATTAGATTTTGATGAAATTAATCAGTCAAATACTTTTAATGATGTTTTGTGGATCGTAATTTCTGTATTTAAAAATTGCTTTCTGAGTTATATTGTTGCTGTAT
>JBCCJE010000339.1:0-6072 GCA_039027925.1 Bacteroidota bacterium | reverse complement strand
GTCATCGCTTTTTGTTGCTCTTCCATGAGGTTGGTTTGCTCTTTTTGTTGTCTTACGTTTTCTTCAATGTTCCGCTCTGCCTTAGCGATGGCCTCTTTGGCTTTTTCTATGTCTTTATGAAATCCATCATTTTTCTTCTTTAGCTTTTTCATTTCCTTCTCCATCTTTTTGTATTTCTTTTCTTCGTTTTCCAATTCGATTACTACCAATTCCTTGGCTACCTCGTGGGCGTAGTCTTGTAGAAATTTTTGCGCAGCGGTGTAGTCGCTAGGAAATGCCGCCGACGATACGTAAAACTCTCCCATGGAAAACCAAACGGTCATCTCCGATCCATTGGAAGTTTCGCTTACTCTAGCGTAAACGTCCGTTGGGTCAGCATTATTTATCCCCGCAAGGACAGCACTTTGGGACAAGTACTCTTTTGACTTTTTGACTTTTTTAGCTTTTCCGCCGTACGCTTTGATGTAGCTTTTCCAGACATTGAGGGCTACCTTATCGCTAGCGTTGGGCAACGAAACAGTCAAGGCATTGAAAGTGCCTAACTTCATATTTTCCTTGGATTCAGAGACATTTGCTGCTTCTTGCGCCCAACAGATGGTGGTCAAAAAAAGCATTCCGATTAATAAAATTAAATTACGCATAGTTGTTATTTTTTTAAAAAGGGTCAATAAAATTTGGAAGTTTGATAGGGGAAAAACTAAGTTTACTAAAACCTTTGAGGTGTAGTAAGAGTATGTCTCAACTCAAAAAATAAAATTAAATATAATTCAAAGTTTTTACTTTAGACACAAAACTAACTACCCCGTCACATCGTAGAAAAACTTGCATAATTTTTGTTATATATTTTATTTAGAATCCTACGATCTAATCTTAGACGATACTCTTAGATCATTTGAATTAAAAATACTGCCCCCATGAAGTGGTTAAAATCTATTTTACTCTTTTCCTTACTGCTCACCAGTTGGTTCGCTTTTGCACAGAATAAGCAAATAGAAAAAGCTAACAAAAAATACCAAAATAAAGAATACGCGGCGGCCATTCCCCTCTACGAAGAAGGTATCTCTAAGAGTGCTAGTCTTTCGGCCAAAACAAAATTGGCTTACTGCTACCGAATCAATAATAATGTGGACGAAGCCGCAGCCTTGTACGGCGAAATCGTGGAGCAAAAAAGAGCGAGAACGATCACTTGGTACTACTACGGCGAAACGCTCATGAGTCAGGGAAAATACGATGAAGCCAGGGTTTGGCTAAAAAAATATACGCATAAAAAACCCGGCGACCGAAAGGGATGGAAGCTACTAGAATCCATTGATAAAATTGAAAACATCCGCCCTTATTTCATCACGGGGGAGGTGAAAACATTTGCCCACAATTCTCAAAGTGATGATTCTGCGCCTATTTTTTTTAATGGAGGCATCGCTTTTTCCTCGGATCGAAAGGCTGGACTGAATATGCTGAAAAAGAAGTCTAGTTTTACGGGAAGAGATTTTCTGAGTCTTTATTTTTCTAAGGAAAAAAATGACGGAACTTTTGCGGCACCAAAATCTCTTTCGCGCCGACTCAACGATATTAACAAGAATACGGGAACGATCACCATTTCTCCTGACGGCACACAAGCCGTTTTTTCTCGTAATAGTGATATTTCCAATAAAAAAAATCAGTATAATTTGATGCTCTACACAGCGGATGTCACGTCGGATAGAAAATTTAAAAATGTAAAAATCCTCTACTTCTGTAGTAAAAATGTGAACTATATGCACCCTGCATTTTCGCACGACGGCGAACGCCTTTATTTTACTTCCGACAAAAAAGGGGAGGGTGGTACCGATTTATTTTATTGTGAAAAAAGCGAGAAAAAAGGATGGAGTCGCCCCCGTAATGTAGGTGCCACCATTAATACTCAGTACAACGAAGGATTTCCATTTGTGGATTACGAAGGCAGATTATTTTTTTGTTCTAAGGGACACACCTCCTTCGGTGGCTTTGATATTTTTATGAGCTATGAGGATGACGACGGTAACTGGGTAACTCCCATCAACGTGGGGCAGCCCGTCAATAGCTCCGCCGATGACATCTCAATTTTTACCTACGAAAATGGTACAAAAGGCATGTTTGCTTCTTCCAGAGAGGGAGGAGATGATGATATTTATCTATTTGACATTGAAGGAATCGCCAGTACCTCTTCCCTCGAAATGGAAGACATACCACTTGCCGAGGTAACACCAACTGTGACTCCGCCAAGTGTACAAGATACGGCTACTGTTGAACCAACTACCGAAAATAGCACCGACTCGGAGACAGCCGAAAAGTACGTGGAGGCACTTCCTTTTGTGCCGCTGGAAGAGGAAGTAGTTGTGGGAAATGGAATAGTTGAAGCAGAAACTACCGTTGAAGAGGAAATTGTAATTGAAGAAAATCCCGTTGACCTAGACAACATTATCAACTACGATCCAAGTGCGGCAACTGAGATTTTAACAACCAAAATTACCGAAGATACTGTCCAATTGGAAAAGGTAGAAGCTGTAGCGGAAGAAGAGCAAACGCTCGATACTGTAATGGCAACTACGGAAACTGTCACCTTGTCGAAAGTTGATCCATCCTTACCCGTTGACTCTTTCGAGATTTTTCTGACTACTGATGATATCAAAAGATTGGAAGCTATGACTAGGGATAAATCCACCTCAGAAAAATCGAAGGTAACTACCTTCGAAGAAGGTATCGCTAGCGTAGATCAGGCGATGACTGACGAAGCCAGCGATGAGCCAGCCATCGAAAAAAATACTCCGATCCAGCACCAAGGATTAAGTGATCTTAAAGATCAACTAGTCAGTAATACTGCTCTCCCTTTTGATGCTAGTTTTGTGTTGGAAAGTATCAAATTTGACCCAGAGCAATACATGGTTACACCTGAGGCCTCTGCTTCCTTGGAGGAGTTGGTCATCATCATGCACGAGTACCCTGAACTTAAAGTCGAGATTGCTGCCCACACGGAAAGCATTGGTGATGACAGAGAAAATATGATTATTTCTATTAAGCGAGCCACTGCAGTCGCGGGGTATTTGATTAGGAGAAAAATTAATACGGATCGAGTGAAAGTGATGGGCTACGGAGAGACGCAACTCCTCAATCATTGTGGTAACGAGGTGGAATGCAGCGAAAAGGAACACGCCGTGAACCAAAGAATGGAAGTTAGGATCGTGGAGTAGCAAGGTAGTGCGTTTGTAAATTTTGGAAAAAGAAAATCGGTAACGCCGCTCCAAGCGATGTTACCGATCCAGTTCTCTTATCAATTTTAGACATACTCCTAGGACTAAAAATCAAGTACTCAGAGTATCGTATCCCCACACCAAATAAGTGGCACCCCAAGTAAATCCTCCGCCGAACGCCGTCAAGATCAACTTATCTCCTTTCTTCAACCGATCCTCGTAGTCCCACAAACAGAGGGGCAATGTACCCGCCGTAGTATTTCCGTACTTCTGAATATTGACCATTACTTTTTCCATAGGAAAATCCAACTGGCTAGCTACCGAAGAGATAATTCGAATATTAGCTTGGTGAGGAACCATCCAGTCAATATCATCGTTCGTCAAATTATTTTTTTCCATCAAATCAGCTACTGTACTAGACATTCCTTTTACGGCAGCTTTGAATACGGGGCGACCCTCTTGGTAAACGTAGTGCTCCCGCGCAGCGATGGTCTCGGCGGTATGGGGCTTGAGCGAACCACCCGCTTTCGTATGAAGAAATTGTCTCCCCGAACCGTCGGCTTTCAAAATAGAATCTTGCA
This sequence comes from Bacteroidota bacterium, assembly GCA_039027925.1. Taxonomy (GTDB): domain Bacteria; phylum Bacteroidota; class Bacteroidia; order Chitinophagales; family Saprospiraceae; genus CAJQQY01. Next base: position 2,285 of record JBCCJE010000339.1, on the reverse strand, counting down.
CCCCCGTTCCATCTTCGGTAGCTTCCAACAGGACTGCCCCTCCTCCATCTCCGAAAATGATACAAGTGGATCGGTCGGTATAATCAATGATGGACGACATCACGTCCAACCCCACTACGATCACTTTTTGATGGGTACCAGATTCAACGAACTTGGCAGCAGTAGTCAGAGCGTACAAAAATCCTGAGCAAGCGGCATTGATGTCGTACCCAAAGGCATTCACCGCCCCCACCTTATCGCTGATGGTATTCGCAGTATCTGGAAAGATTCGATCTCCCGTGATGGTAGCACAAATCAGTAACTCCACTTCTTCGGGTTTGGTATTGGTTTTTTCTAATACCCCCCTGACCATTTCTGCACCCATGTCGGAAGCGGCCCACCCTTCTTTTTTCAAAATCCTCCGTTCTTCAATGCCCGTTCGAGTTCGAATCCATTCGTCGTTTGTGTCCACCATGGTCTCCAATTCTTTGTTTGTGAGTACATAATCGGGTACGTAGCCATGAACACCAGTGATCGTTGCGAGTTTTTTTGACATAGTATTTTTATTGGTAAAAAAAATCGGTGCAAGGTAGGAATTTTTGGTGAAATAAAGAGGATGGGGGAGGTGGGAAGAGAGGAGAGAAGACAGAGGGGAGAACAGCGACGAGGAAGAGTGCTTGGGTTAAGTTTTTGGTTACGGAGGAGTTGGGTCTGGAGATACGTTGACCGAGCCTTTTTACACCTCGGTAGAAAATAACGGTCTGCGGAGGTAATTTTACTTCTTGCCCTCCTCTCTCTTCCCGCTTCTCATTTCCCACATCTCTTTTCTCCCCAAAAGCAAATATTACAAAAAATAATAAATGGTATCATGTTTGTATATGTTCTGATGTATTCAAATTTAGACTACTATGAGAAAGCCTGGCAAGGATGAATATCCCCCCGTTCATTCCGCCCAATATTTTAAATTTTAAAAAAACGGTTATTTATTTTTTTGTATAAATATTCATTCCTTTTCCAAAACTCCCTCCACACCTTATTTCCAACTACTTAACCTTACTTTACTACCTAAGGGTAGCCTACAACAACTCATACCAACAGCAGGTAAGCATTGAATATTTTGATGCTCAAAAGATATTCTTCAATGGTCACCATTGAGGCAGTTGTTCCTATTTTTTCAATCAAAGAAAAGCATTATGAAACAATCATTTTTATTACTACTAATCAGCATTTTATTAATGTCTGCTAAAAATCCAGATCGAGAAGGTATTGAGTTTTTTAGAGGATCATTTACTTCTGCGAAGGCTAAGGCAGCGGAAGAAGGCAAATTATTTTTTCTAGATTTTACGGCGAGTTGGTGTACCCCTTGTCGTTGGATGGAAGAAACCACATTTACTGATCCTACGCTTGCAGCTTACGTCAAAGAAAATTACGTAGCCCTCCAAGTGGACATTGATGATTTTGATGGGTATGCGCTAAAGCAAAAATATAATATTCAGATACTTCCTTCCCTGTTGATTTTTAGTTCGCAGGGAGTGTTGCTAGCACAGTACGAAGAGTCGCTTTCTTCCAGAAAGATGCTTGACATCCTGAAGAAATACGACGACCCCAGCAACAGAGTGGTATCGCATCCGATCATAGATACTTATCCTACGACCAACGAACGGCCATCCAATGAGATTATTTTACCAGTTACGATCATGGTGAATGATACTCCAACGGCTGACAAAAATGAGCCGATGGATTATACTGTTAATAATCCTCCCACGGTAGGAGGGATTACCCGAAAGCCCCTAGTGAAGAAAGAAAGAAGATTAGTTTCTATTCCAGAAACTACCGAAGAAATCGCAAGACCACAACTACACAATAAGCCGAGTCCGACAACCTACCAAGAGGAGGTTACTTACACAACTTACGATTCGGCACCCATCAAGACGAAAGAAGAACCAAATGCCCGCTTAACTAGAATTAATCCATATTCGGATTCCGGTGAAGGCTTATATCGCTTTAAGGTTTATCGGCAGCCATCTAGTGGATTTAGTGTGCAAGTGGGAGCTTACGCAGAGTATGGCAATGTGCTGCGACAAGCCTCTATGTTGCAACAGCAATTTGGGGAAGCAGTCATTGTTCATATCTCGAAAAAAAGTAATCGTACTCTTTACAAATTGATGCTCGGTGAGTTTTCAACTCGTAGCCAAGCGATTGATTTTATGAGAACGGTTCAAGCAAAGGGAGTGGACTGTATGATAAAAAATCTGTCTATCTACTAAAACTAATTTGCTTAGGAAACGAATTGGGAAGAAGGTGAT
>JBCCJE010000338.1:0-6133 GCA_039027925.1 Bacteroidota bacterium | reverse complement strand
TTTTTACGGTGACGTTGTAAAATATCTTTTTCATGGTGATTTATTTTTCCAAAAAAATAATGGTGCAAAAGTAGCTATCTTTTACACCATTATTCGATTTTTAGATTTTTCTATCGAACGATTGCTCTACTGAATACTATCACCACGCAATATCCTAAATCGCTTTCTGGCCTCCACAGCAAAGGTACTTCCAGAGAAATCAATGAATATTTTTTCGTAGAGTTCCTTCGCTTTCTCAGGTTGATTAAGTTGGTTTTCGTACAAACTCGCCAACTCAAACATGGCATTGTCCGCCCGAATTTCTTCGATGTGCTCGGCTATGATTTTTTTATACATCTCCTCCGCCTTTTGGTAATCTCTTTTTTTGGTAAATATCTGAGCCTTCAAGTAGAACATATCATCCTGTAAATTGTGTCCCGGAAACATATTATTCAAGGAATCCAATTTGGAAAATGCTTCGCTAAATTTATTTTGAAAAACTAGAAGATCAGCTTGGGAGTACATAGTTATGGGAGTAGCGATGGTATCTAATCCTAAATTATCCATGATGAAAATCGAAAGATCCAAAGCATCATTGGCGATCAATTTGGAGGTGGACGCCTTGAGCACATCGAACTGCGCTTGCGCCCATTGGAAGTCGGCGGCGTAGTAAGAGAGTTTGGCATTGCGAAACCGTGCTTCGTGTCCGAGGATGTCATCTTTAAATTCCTTATCCACCTGCGAGTACAGCAGCGTAGCTTCCCAAATCTCACCTTTCATCAGGTAAAAATCAGCAAGGCTTAGTTTACCCTTTGCCAAAATGTATCTATTCAAACCCCGAAACGCTATCATCTCCTGTAACAAAGCAATCGCTTTGTCCAAGTCATTCAAATAAAAGGCTTCCAAATCAGCTAGCTCCGCTACAATCGTTGCCGTTGATTTGCGCTTTCCGAACTCCTCCAAAAAGGCTTCGTACTCCGCCTCCAATCCTTTGAGATCTTCAGCCGTGTACTCGTAGCCTTCTACTAGCTTTTTTCGCTTGCAGGTCAATGACTCTCGCTTGGCTTCGATGTAGTAGCTCGACATCTGACCTTTCTCCGCAATGATGTATTCGAAGGCGCTGATGGCAGCGTCGTAATCACCGTCGTTGGCCGCAATCTCGGCGAGATTAAAGATACGTCCACCATTTTCTTTCAATCTTTTATCCAAGGCCTTGACCTGACGGAAAGCATTTCGGTAATCTTTTTTTTGTAAAAATACCCAAATCAATAACTCGGGATAGGCAACAGTTTCGTCGTCGTCCTGAATACGGGAGTAGAGTTGGGTTTGTAGTTCCACAAATTCATCGGGGCCTAAATACCGCTGAAAGAGCGTCTGCATGGATACCAACCTCCCGGGATTATCGGCTAGACTATTCAGGTAATTGGTAATCATTTTTTCGGTATCTCCCTTCCGACGGTACAGATCGCCCAAGTTGTAAGCGAATACATTATCATCTTTCAGCAACTTAGCGCCGCGCTCGTAGGCTTGGATGGCTAGATCGTATTTGGTCAGATTGAGAAAAGCGTTGGCGAGTCGAGTCACCGCAAATCTATCCGCTGGTAATTTTTTGACCGCTTTTTCATACTGTACCTTGGCTTCATCCTCCTTGTACTGACGCTCAAAAAGATTTCCGTAGGTGACGTAGAGTTGTACTTGCTTGGGATCTTTTTTGAGTCTCTTCTTGATGATCTTTTCTGCTTTTTTGTAGCTCTCCAAAGCTAGCAAGCAATCCATGTAACGGTTGAAGTAGTAATCGTTTTTGTTATTTTTCAGATATAGTTTTTCGTACAAAACCGCCGCTTTTTCGTACTCTCCGTCAGCGTAGTATTGCTGTGCTAACTTGGAATCACTACTCTGGCTAAGGGAAACGAATGGAGTCAAGATAGCTATGGTCAGGATGATTAGTAGTCGCATTTTAGAAGTATTAATTTTGAAAGGCTAATTTTTATGAGGTCAAAATACGCTTATAAAAACGCTCGGAAAATAGAAAGGTTGCCGTCGATAATTATATTTGGGAACGAAAGACAAGTAATAGTTACCTTCTATTTTGTAAATACCAACGCAAAACGGCTGCTTCGAAATATCCGAAGCAACCGTTTTTTATTTCTTTGGAAATTGAAAATTATCCTTGAAGTTTAAAACTTACAGGAAGTGTAAATTGAACTTTTACGGGCTTACCCCGCTGTTTTCCGGGCGTCCATTTAGTAGGCATATTGTTCATCATTTTGATGACCCGCTCGGCTTCTGCGCCTGTTCCTCCACCTGGCTCTCTGAGTACTTTTACATCTTGTACACTTCCATCTTTCTGTACGACGAACTGAATAATCGCTCGGCCTTCTATTCCATTTTCACGCGCTACCGCAGGGTATTTAATATTGCCGTAGATAAACTCCAGCATTTTTCCTTCGGCACACTTTTTCAATTCATCTTTTCCGAGTCCTTTTTCTTCACAACCAGGGAATCGAGGCATGTCTTCTACCACTTTGAAGATTTTTTCTTCTTCTGGTTCTTCTTCCACCTCTTCTACTTCTGGTTCGGGTTCTTCCTCTACTTCCTCTTCATCTTCTTGTACATCAATTTCTTCATCCTCCTCAATATCCTGATCCACAAATGTTGGCTCTTCTTCTTCCAATATTTCCTCTTCGGGCACCTCTTCAATTACTGGTGGTGGTGGTGGTGGTGGCGGTGGTGGTGGTTCTGCCGTTCGGGGAGGTTCTACTTCAATGTCATCTTCCATTTCCAGCGCATCGTCTGGAATAAAGATTTCATCGGGATAGCTCGTCCAGCTAAAACCCAGAACAACAAAAAGCAATGCACCCATAAGTCCAATAAAAAAAACAGTATCATTTCTTCGGAGAACATCTACGGGGGCGTATTTATTTCGTCCGCTGAGGGGAGATTTTTTAGGCTTATCTGCAAATCTAGCGGTTAATTCTCCCGACTCCGCATTGCGAGAAAACTGAGTGCGCACCAAAAAGATACCTAGACCAACTACCGCAGCTACACCGAGAATAATGAACCCGAGTGTTTGGCCAGGGATAGCGAGGTCTATGAATAGCAAAAATTTCATCATGATTTTTTATTAAAAAAATTAAAAATTAGTAGTCCAGTAAATGAACCGATAATATTAGCAATTATATCCAAGTTTTCAAAATATCTTCCGGGGAAAAAGGCGTACTGCATGACTTCCATGACAATTCCGTATAAGATACTGATAATCAGGGCAATAAAGACCGCTTTTTTTCCCAGATTGAATACGGGATGGGTTAAGTTTTGGAGTAGTAAAAAAGCAAAAATACCATAAATGGTAAAGTGCCCGATTTTATCCATAGAAAAAAAATCCATCCAGCTTTCTGGCAAGTTAAAGCTCGTAGTTGAGGATAAATACAAAATCAACAACGCACACAACGTACTCGGAAGTAATTTTCTGAACATTCCATCTACTGTTGACCAAAATTCGTGAGTAGTCTTTTTCCACTCACACTTTTAAAAGATGTAATTGAAAATGTTTTTGGTGGGTGAGGGCTTTCTTTTTTTGGCTTTTTTCCATTATTCCATCAGCCAACTAACTCGGCGTATCCTTTGGAGTCCATCAAGTTGTCTAATTCTTCTGGATCAGAAATTTTAATTTTTATAATCCAGCCTTCTCCGTAAGGATCATCATTAATGAGGGTAGGATTATCGCCCTCCGATTCGTCTAGTGCCGAATTAAATTCAAGTACTTCTCCCCCAATTGGCATGAACAGTTCGGAGGTAGTTTTTACGGCCTCCGCCGTTCCGAATACACCGTCAGTCTCAATAGTCTCCCCTACGGTTTCCACTTCGATATAGACTAGCTCGCCCAATTCGCCCTGTGCGAAGTCCGTAATGCCTACGTAGGCAATTCCGTCATCTTCCACTCTGATCCACTCGTGTTCTTTGCTGTACTTTAGATTATCAGGAATATTACTCATGATTTTTTTAGTTGATTTTGATAAAAGTCAATTTTGTTTAACTGCGCCAAAAATAGGAGAATTTTTATTGGTTTTTATAAAATAGTAAAAACAAAATTTTATTTGGCGGGACTTACTAACGCTTTGATAAACCCGTGGGGATGGCACAGGGAGAGGCGAGGGTTGTTAAAGCCAACTTTTGTGTGCATGGATGGCTTTAGCAACCCTCGCCTCCCTTTGTACCGTCCTCACGGAGTTACCAAAGCAGTTATCGTGTTTCAGTTCAAGCGGGATTTTATCTTCTATGTTAATAGCAGTTGAGGACTACATACGGAATTGGGGTTACGAGAAAGACCTGCTTTTCTCTAGTAGGCAAAAAAAACTGCCTTGGAAGCCCAAGGCAGTTTTTTCATATATTATAATAAGGCGACTGATTAGTTAGCCGCTTCTAGTTTTTGTTTTTCCAAAAATTCAGTTACCCATTTGGTAGTTACCGACTTGGGTCTTTCTAGTGGGAAGCCGAGTGCTCGTGACCAACACAAGGCAGCTAAAACGCCTAAGGCTCTCGATACGCCAAACAATACGGTGTAAAAACTATACTCCGTCATACCGTAATGCACTAGGATAGAACCCGAATGTGCATCTACGTTGGGCCAAGGATTCTTTACCTTACCCAATGCTTTTAATTCTTCGGGGATCACATCAAAACATTTCCAAACCACATTAATAATATCCGAACCAGAGATATTTTCCTTCGCAAATCTTTTTTGCTCCACAAATCTTGGATCAGGCTCTCTAAGTACAGCGTGACCGTAGCCGGGGATTACTTTTCTGGCTGCCAACGTTTCTTTGACGTACTTACGAATCTGAGTCTTCGTCGGCTTCTTAGTGCCCAAGTGATCGAGCATCTCAAATATCCACTTGACTACTTCTTGATTAGCCAGACCGTGTAGGGGGCCCGCCAGAGAGTTCATACCGCCAGCCAAAGACATATAAGCATCGCTCAACGTAGAACCAACGAGATGGGTAGTGTGGGCAGAGGCATTTCCACCTTCGTGGTCAGCGTGAATGGTCAGGTAGAGTCGTATAAAACTTTTAAATTCTTCTCCCTCGATACCTAGCATGTGCGCAAAATTTCCGCCCCAGTCCATCGTAAGATCAGGCGCAATGTGATCTCCATTGTGGTAAGTTCTTCGATAAATGTAGGCTGCTACCTGTGGCAGCTTAGCAATTAGGTTCATAGTATCTTCGTAAGTGGCATCCCAATAATCATTTTTACTCATCCCCTTAGCGTACCTCGCCGCAAAGACGCTTTGAGTTTGAAGGGAGACGATAGCAATACTGAATTGGGTCATTGGGTGCGTGTGGGTAGGCAGGGCATCCAAGGCATCGAAGGTATGCTGTGGTACTACACTTCTCGCCATTAATTGATCTGTCAATCCTTTCACTTCTTCGCTGGTAGGAATCTCTCCGACTAACATGAGCCAAAAAAGTGCTTCGGGTAAAGGTTCTTTTCCACCCTCAATACGGGGGAGATGATCGCGCAATTCAGGAATGGAATATCCTCTGAATCGGATACCATCAATCGGGTCGAGTTGGGAGGTTTCCCAGACCATACTTTTGACTCCTCTCATGCCACCGAACACTTGTCGCAGGGTCACTTCGTCCACTTTGAGGTCGCCTTTTTCTTTTAGTAGGCTTTTAATTTCAGATTTAAGGGATGAAGATTTTTCAAAAAACTTTTGCTTAAGTAAGTCCATGTATTTTTAGTTGAAGTTTTATAACCCCGCTACGTACTAGTGTTTACGGGGTGGGTTGGTTAAATGATTTTTTTACAGGTTGGAACGGTGCTAATATCCCAGTTTGATGTGATTCCACTCGGAGGATCATTGCTATAAAAATTCAACGATGCACTCAAATATTTTGTTGAACCAAATTGCGAACAAAAATATTAAATTTTATCTGAATGCCATTAACTTTTGTGCTTAATGTAAAATACGGTTTGCCCAAAAAAACCAACCCGATTAATTGCTCGGCGAATTAATCGGGTTGGTTACGGAATTATTCAAATGCTAGGAGTGCTTTTTTTATTTCTAATCTGGAGGCACCTTCCTGCTGCATTTTTTGGGAGATGGTCGCCCTTTTTTTCCTTAAATCCAATTCTACTTGATCTAGTATTT
>JBCCJE010000337.1:0-6144 GCA_039027925.1 Bacteroidota bacterium | reverse complement strand
ATTTTTACCATCAAAAAAAATGTAAGATGTTATGGCATCACCGACATTTTTTCTGATGCCAAATAAAATAACTCGTTTAGAAATCTACCACTCTAGCGAATACTATTATCATCCTCCACTCACGGGCGGAATAATTACAATCTCATCACTTTCGCTCAGGATAAAATCATCCTCTCGATATTCTTGATTGACCGCTACGGACAGCGATCGTAATTTTTCGAAATCAGGAAATCGGGCAGTTAACTGCTTTTTTAATTCCCCTACCGAAATGCCATCTTGTACCTCCACCCCGAGCGTAGTAGCGTTGATGATATCTTTGGCTATGCCAAAGGCTAAAACATTTATCTTCATTTTTTACTTTTATCCGAATTTTGACAAATCCAATATGCCAAATCTTATAACTTCAAGATTAAAAATACATTCCTACTTTTTTTGTTCAATCGCTTTTGGAAAAATACTATTCCCAGTACTCTTTTTTTATTTTTGGAAAAAATAAAGTAACTGCTTAGCACCATGCTTGGAGAACTTCGTGGGATAGTAAGTAAAGCAAAAGTTCTTAAAGCCAACAAACGCTCCATAATTTGGCTTTAAGAACACTTACATTCCCGCTTTCTCAGCCCACGAGGTTCTCAAAGCATGATGCTAAGTAGTTACAAAATAAATTTGTTTGAAGAAAAATTATGATAACACTACAAGAGGCTCAACGCATCATTGCTCAAACGATCCAAGATTTTGGTATCGAAGCAGTACCCCTTGCTTATACCGTCGGTAGAGTACTGAGAGAAGACTTGGTGGCGGACAGAGATATTCCACCCTATCACCGTGTGACGATGGACGGTATTGCGCTACGGTACGAAAGTTTTCAGCGGGGCATTCGGCGTTTTAAAATTGAAGGGATGGCACCCGCAGGTGCGCCCCAACAAACTTTGGAAAATCCCGAAAACTGCTTGGAGGTGATGACGGGGGCTAGCCTACCCCACCGTACCGATACGATCGTTCGTTACGAAGATTTGGAAATCAAAAATGGATTTGCAAAAGTACTGTTAGAAAAAATTATCCACGGTAAAAATGTACACACCCGAGGGGAGGATAGACGACAAGGTGATCAGGTGGTGACGGCACCTAAAATCATCTCTCCCGCCGAAATGGGCGTTGCCGCTACCGTAGGAAAAGCAGCGGTGAGGGTGAGTCGGCTACCTAAAGTAATTATTATTTCTACGGGAGATGAGTTGGTAGAAGTGGATCAAAATCCGCTGCCGCACCAAATTCGAAAATCAAATGTTCATCGTATCCAAGCTACTTTGATACGCTACGGTATCCAGACAGCAACGGCTCACCTCAACGATAACCTGAACGAAATTTTAGCGCAACTAACATTACTCTTACAAAAATACGATGTCCTAATTATGAGTGGCGGTGTCTCCAAAGGCAAGTTTGATTTTCTTCCAGAAGCCCTACACCAGCTTGGTGTAACAAAACTTTTACATAAAGTAAAACAAAGACCCGGCAAGCCATTTTGGTTCGGCAAAGCATCAGCGGGTGCCACAGTTTTCGCATTGCCTGGCAATCCCGTTTCTTCGTTTATGTGTACACAGATTTACTTTATTCCGTGGCTCAAAAGGTGCTTGCAGCTACCGCCTACGGACTACCCTACTGCTATTCTACAAAGGGATACGATTTTCCAACCCGACCTAGATTATTTCCTTCAGGTAAAAATTACTTACAGTCAAAGTGGGCAAATCCTAGCTACGCCAGTAGATGGCAACGGTTCGGGCGATCTCGCTAATCTCATAGATGCGGACGCTTTTTTACATTTACCGAGAGGAAAAAATTTGTTTGAAAAAGGGGCATCATTTCCCTTAATCGTTTATCGCTAACAATACATTCCCGTATATCATTTTTTATGATTCACATGGTCATTTTCCACTAAAATTTCATATCTTTTAAGATGAAAAAAAGTATTCAAGAGACTATTCTCGGCGGTGGTCAAAGTGCGGCGAGCGTCGTTCGGATTGGCGATAAAGTACATCGCTCCAAAAGTACAAACTACAAATTTGTACACACCGTTTTAAGGCATTTGGAAAAACAAAATTTTCCCTACGCCCCTAAGTTTTGGGGAATAGACGAACAAGGAAGAGAAATACTTACTTACATCAAAGGGGAAGTTCCGAGAGAAATAACATTGACTTTACAACAAAAAATAGATAGCATCAAAATCCTTCGGGCGTTTCACGATTCATTTAATAACACAACATTTACAAACAATTTCGAAACAGTATGTCACTATGATTTTGCACCTTGGAATATCATTGTTAGCAATGATAAAGTCGTCGGATTAATTGATTACGATGAAGTAGCACCCGGCGATAGAATAGATGATGTGGCTTACTTTATTTGGACATTTTTAGAGCTCGGAGTGGCCTCAATCCCAGACCACGAACAAATCCAAAACATCGCAAAGTTAGTGGAGGCTTACGACCTTGCGGACAAGGAAAATTTAATTCACGCTTTTCAAAAACAACAAACTAGAATTTTAGAATTTCGAAAAAAGAACTATCAACTAGCAGGCGATCCCAGCGAAAAAGAAATGAATGGGAACGCCATCCTAAAAATTGAAAAAAGTATGAGATGGGTTCGGACAAATCGAAGTAGCATCTTAGCTACAATGCAGTAGTTTATGATTTATGATCGCTCACTCCTCTAATTTTTCTAGTAACCACTTCCTTTCCGCCAATTGATTGGTACGCTTAATTTTTGCTCTGAGTTGCTGTTTTTTTTCGATACTGTTATATTTTCCACTAATAATTTTTTTCATAAAAAAATCCCCCCCACCCAACCTCTCTCCCAAATCCCCCGTGTAGAGAGATGAAAAGACCAATTCGAATATCTTTCAAAAAAATAAACTTCTATTTTATTAATCATTTCGTCATCCAATCGAAATCCAAAATCAAAATTCAATGAAAAAATTATTGTTGCTCACCTTAGCAGCCATGCTAGCTTTTGCCTCGTGTAAAAAAGACAATACAATTGATCCCGATCCGCCCGTGAATACTACTCGGAATTTTTCCCAAATCGTCACTTCGGTCAATGGAGTGGTAGTGGACAGAAATAACGCTCCCGTAGCGGATGCCACCGTAAGATTCGGAGCATTAACTACCACAACTGACACCAATGGATTTTTTAATATTAAAAATGGCGTAGTCATGGAAAACCGAGCATTTGTTACCGTAGAAAAAGAAGGCTACTTCCACGGCTCTCGAACGTTTTTCGCTTACTCGGCAGAAAGTGAGTTTGTAAGAATTGCTTTATTAGAAAAAACTGTCCACGGAACAATTACGGCGAGTGGAGGAACAGTGAGTACGCCCGAAGGTGTGCAATTGACTTTCCCCGCTAATGCCGTCGCTGATGCCAATGGTAATCTTTACACCGGAACAGTTGAAGTAGCAGCCAACTACCTCGATCCTACCGCAAGTGACATTGGTCAGATTATGCCCGGTGACCTTCGGGGGATAACTACGGATAATGTGGAAGAAGGATTGACTACCTACGGAATGGTAGCCGTAGAATTGATAGGTAGCGGTGGTGAATTATTAAATGTAGCCGCAGGAAAAACGGTTACTTTAAATATGCCAGTAGCCTCCGACCAACAGGGAAGTGCTCCGGCTGAGATTCCTCTTTGGTACTTCGACGAAGTAGCAGGGGTCTGGAAAGAAGAAGGAACGGCCACCCTACAAGGCAACGAATACGTAGGAGAAGTGGCGCACTTTACCTTTTGGAATTGTGACATCAGTTGGGATGTCCTGTATCTGGACGGTAGTGTGACTTTGGAGGGAGCACCCTTTGAAGATGTATATGTCTGCCTTACTTTTGACAACAACGGTGGCTGGATTTCTACTGCGTGTGATATTACCAACACCAATGGGGTGTTCGCTGGTCAAGTACCTGCTAACACTACTTTTACACTAGAAATCTTTAGTGGTTCTAATTGTGGAAATAGCATATATTCTCAACAGGTAGGCCCATTCACGGATGATACTACGCTAGATCCAATTGATATTGATCCTGCTTCTATTTCTAATCTGACCATAAATATCACAGGTTTTATTGAAGATTGCGATAACAATCCAATTACGGATGGTTACGTCATGGTAGATATTGGTGGCTATCAGCGATACGAATACACTACTGATGGGTCAATTGATATGGACTTTATCAACTGTGACTTAGCGGCTACCGAACTTTCCGTAATTGCCGTAGATGCCAATGGACTAACCCAAAGCGATCCGACCACTTTTGCTATATCAAATGCTGTGGATATTGGAACAGTACAAGCGTGTGTTACTTTAGATGAATTTATCATCGTTGAGTTTGACGGTCAGACGTATAATCTCCTTGAAAATGTTTCTCTTTGGGACTCTTTGGGAGCGGGTACAGGTGAGCAATTTTTATCTGGTAGCAACGGAAACCAAGGCTGGTTCTCCCTCTCTACGAGTGGCAATGGCTTAGGCACATTTGATGTTAATTCCTTCTGGGCAAGTGGCATTGGTGGTTCTCCCAATGGTCTAAGTAGCCAAGATATGCAGATTACTTTTACCGTGTATTCTAACACCCTCGGTGGAACTTGTGAAGGCACTTTCTCTGGTACTGCTCCCGACCCGACTGGTGCTCCGTTACCGCTTACGGGTTCCTTTAAAGCGATAAGGGACTTTTAAGGATATATTTGAATCGTAAGGTTTCGAAGCCGTTATTACCTCTTTTATAATGACTTCGAAAAACTAAAACTATTACCAACTTATTTTGACAATAGCACCCATTCGGAAGCTATCGGTAATTGATTTTGCCGATAGCTTTTTTGGTTGGATGCCGAGATAGATTTTAGCCCTTACTTTTTCTTTGGATTAGATTTTCTTCCCAAAAAAAACGCAATGATTTTTTTGATAAAACCCAATATTCCACCATCTGATTTTTTCTTTTCGGTCATGATTCCTTTTTATTTTCAAAATGATACAAAATACACTTGTCAAAAGGTGCCCAAGTGGCAGTACGAATACCACCCGTTTTGAGCACTTGGTTTGCCCACGTGTTGCAGGTACGCAGCATGTGGTACGACCCCTCTGCCTCGTAAAAATTATCATCGGCACCCTCGTACCGACAGCAGTCAATCAGGATAGCTTTATCATTTTTTAATTGCAGATGATCTTTAATGTAGTTTTCCATTGCGAGGAGTTGAGCTTTGGATACGCTCGTCTTTCTGATTTTTTCTCCCTCCGTGGGCGTTCGGCGAAGTGTAGTCACGTGCATGGCAGTAGGTGACGGAAACAGTGCAGCCGTTAGTGCCGTCTTGACTGACAGATCCGCCCAAGTAGGTGTATCAAAATAAAACCCCTTATCGCCCCACCCCACCGATAGATATTGGATACGATTTTTGGGTGTTTTAAAATATTCAAAATTCAAAATGTCTTCCCAATCCAAATTAGCATCTTTCGTAGCGAAGCAAATATCAGTATGCACGCCATTCGAAATGATGTATAAATCCACTCCATCGGGGTCGGGCTCAAAATTACTATTGGCAGGGATAATCGTAAGGAGGAAGGCTAGTAAAAAGTACAACACCAAAAATCCAAGGATGGCTAGAAAGGCTCGCCAAACAATCTTTACTGCTTTCTTAATCATAGTATGCTTGTTATAAAAAATATTTTTGAAGGTAGGAAAAATTATTGAAAAACACTTTTAAAAAAATTTTAACATATCAAGAAAGGTCAATAGCGACAAGGGGTTCAGCCACCAATCACATTAAATTTAGTTTTTATGTAAAAATTCGGGATCACCTTTTTTCGTATTACAGTTAGAAAAACGATGCAAAAAAATTCTCTAAACCGATTTCTCTTAGAAGGTAAATATAGACATACTGAGGTAAACGTTTAGCAGGAAAGAAAAAAGAAAATAAACGACAACAGTACTGCCGCAAAACACTCAAAAAATTGTTGAAAAAGAGCGGCTAAAAATTTGACTAATGGCAGACTTTTCTGAATATAAAGAATAGGTTGCTCAAAAGTTTCCCCCACTTTAAACTTCCCCTTTTCCAACAAATTAAGATTTTTTATAATTTTTAAAGAAAAAGATTATAAAAGTTATTAATTAAAT
>JBCCJE010000336.1:0-6150 GCA_039027925.1 Bacteroidota bacterium | reverse complement strand
TACGGGTTGGTCAAATTTTAATAGCACTTTCTCTGCCTGTTGGTGGGTTTCGAAGACGTGCATCTCCGCACCAGTCACAGCGTAGGAAGTTTGGTTTTCGACTAAGGTCTCTAATCGTCGATTTTTAAGGATGGATTGAGTTAATGACATCGGATAAGGGCTTAGTGATTTTTAAATATAGTTTTGTTAACGGAAAAATTCAAAATCTGCTTTTCTGATAGGCAGGTGGAAAATTGAAAATTACTTACTGTAAGTTGAAAACTAAGGATTGTAAGTATTGGTACTGCTAAACTCGCAGAAACACTTTTTCCAAAACTTCAAAAAACTTTGTACACTCCAAATTCCCCAAGGTTTCGGGGCAGGCTTTATTCTTCTTTCTCAATTAGATAAGTGCGACTTTGCAAGTATTGTTCATCATTTTAATAGGATTCGGCAATTTTATTTAAAATTACAAATATAATTTTGGCAGCATGTAAGTAAATGAACTTTTATTTTAAAATAAAACCAAATTATTAAATTATGAGTAATGTAGCAACGACAGCTAGTAACGTGGTAGAAAAACCCACATTTAAAAATCAGTACGATAATTTTATTGGTGGCAAATGGACACCACCTGTGAATGGTCAGTACTTTGATAATGTCTCTCCGGTAGATGGCAAGGCATTTACGAAGATTGCGCGTTCGACCAAAGAGGACATCGAATTGGCGATAGATGCAGCTTGGGCAGCGGCTCCTCAATGGAATAATTCTTCGGCGACTGAAAGAAGTAACATGCTATTGAAAATAGCTAACGTGATGGAGGAAAACTTAG
Source organism: Bacteroidota bacterium (assembly GCA_039027925.1). GTDB lineage: Bacteria > Bacteroidota > Bacteroidia > Chitinophagales > Saprospiraceae > CAJQQY01. Next base: position 5,339 of record JBCCJE010000336.1, on the reverse strand, counting down.
AAGCACTAGCACGAGCAGAAACTTGGGACAACGGTAAAGCACTCCGAGAAACGAGAGCTGCGGATATGCCACTAGCAATAGATCATTTCCGATATTTTGCGGGTGTCATCAGAGCGGAGGAAGGCAGTGTAAGCGAATTGGATGCCAACACCGTCTCCTTGAACGTACCCGAACCACTAGGGGTAGTAGGTCAGATCATTCCTTGGAATTTTCCAATCTTGATGGCGGCGTGGAAAATAGCTCCTGCTTTGGCGGCTGGCAATTGTGTAGTTCTAAAGCCCGCTGAGCAAACGCCGGTAGGGATTATGATCTTGGCAGAGATGATTCAAGATATTTTACCAGCGGGAGTTTTGAATATTGTAAACGGATTCGGATTGGAAGCGGGTAAGCCTTTGGCATCTAACCCAAGAATCAACAAAATTGCATTTACAGGAGAGACGACTACGGGACAATTAATTATGCAGTACGCTTCTAAAAATATCATCCCCGTTACCTTGGAACTTGGTGGAAAATCTCCAAATATTTTCTTCGAGAGCATCATGGACGCAGACGATGCGTTTTTTGATAAGTGCTTGGAGGGAGCGGTAATGTTTGCGCTCAATCAAGGGGAAGTTTGTACTTGTCCTTCTCGTATCTTGGTACAAGAAAGTATTTTTGACAAATTCATAGAGCGCGTGGTAGAAAGAACCGAAGCGATCAAGTTGGGTCATCCGCTTGATCCTAGCACCATGATGGGAGCACAGGCTTCTAATGACCAGTACGAAAAAATTATGAACTATATCAATATTGGTAAAGAAGAAGGATGTGAGGTACTCACCGGAGGAGCAGCGGCTCACAACGAAGGACTAGAAGGCGGCTACTACATCCAACCTACTATCCTAAAAGGAAATAACAAGATGCGTGTATTCCAAGAGGAAATATTCGGCCCCGTAGTCTGTGTCACTACCTTTAAGGATGAGGCAGAAGCCATCGAAATTGCCAATGATACCCTCTACGGATTGGGAGCAGGGGTATGGACAAGAGATACCCACCAAGCGTACACCGTATCAAGAGCGGTACAAGCAGGTCGGGTGTGGGTGAATTGTTACCACGCTTACCCCGCACACGCGCCTTTCGGTGGATACAAAAAATCTGGTATCGGAAGAGAGACACACAAGATGATGTTGAATCACTATCGTCAAACTAAAAACATGTTGATCTCTTACGATAAAAATGCGTTAGGATTTTTCTAGGCTACTACTACACTATACATAATTTAGTGAAATAGATTCAAGATCACTTTTCGAGACATTTTGAATAGTGATCTAAATCATTTTTTTAAAACCGAATTTTGGAATCGAATACTCAATAATGAAGTGTTCGATTCCATTATTTTTAAATATAATATTATGATTAAGCGCGTATTGGTTTCCGAAGCAGCAATAAAAGTCATTGACCAATTGAGAGAAGAGCACGGCGAACTGATGTTTCACCAGAGCGGCGGCTGTTGCGATGGTTCCTCTCCGATGTGTTTTCCCAAGGGTGAATTGATGATTAACGATAGTGATGTTTGGTTAGGCGAAATTCACGGTTGCGAATTTTTCATGTCCAGAGATCAATTTGAATATTGGAAGCATACTCAACTGACCGTTGACGTAGTACCCGGACGTGGGGCGAGTTTTTCCTTAGAAATTCCAATGGGTATTCGGTTTGTGATCAAATCCCGAATTTATGTGGACGGAGAAATGGAGCAACTCACCCCAATCAAGAGTGGAGATGCGGTTTATTAGGCTAAGGTTATTATTTAATCCTCGTCATTCTTAAATCCTGATAGGGCATGTCATTGACATAAGGATTTATTCTTGTTTTGTCGTTATAATTGTCCCGACGGGCGTTTAACTTATGGGTAATTGATTATCGAGATACAAAAGGAAAGTACTTTGAAGTAGAGGGTTTTGTTACCGTAGTTTATTAGAAAACTAACCTGCCGCATTCAACGCTACCCGGTGCGCATTGGTCATGATTGTGAGGGTAAGTCCCTTGGAAGGCAAAAATCTAAATCCAGAAGCATCGCCAACGTAAATATTTTTTGTCCCATTCAATCTTCCCTTAGGATTCAATGTAAAAGGAATGTTATGATTGGAAAAAGGGAGCGTCCCTCCGTAGTGTTTGGAAGACCCCGGAGGTACTTTCTTGGTGATGAGGGCAACACACCCAAGACCAAGCATTTTTCTTTTGATAAAAGCTAGACTTCTATCCACATTGGTATGGTCATCACGATAATCAATTTTTAAGCTAGTATCTAGCACTTTATTTTTTTTGCGAATTAGCTGAACCGTATTATTAGGATGTAACACTTCGGGTAGGTGCATCCCTCCAAAAACAAGTGCCTCTTTGAACATGCTGATTAGCTGATAGGCCAATCGAAATCCTAGAGGTATTTCCCGAATGAGCTTATTCAAAAGTAAGGATCGGTAGGTGTACATGTTCATCAAGTGAAAGTCGGAAATGCCGTTGGGTTTGAAAAAAAGAGATACCTGAGAGTAGCTAGATTTCTTGACACTATTTTGTGTACCCAACATGCCGAGGTTGAGCCAACTGGTGTAAACAAAAGGATTGCACAGCAAAGACAATTTTTTTTCGTAGGCTTGGAAAGATTGTAATACGATTCTCGCCGTACCCAAAACCGAAGCACAGAGGATTAATTTTCGGCACGCTACCATTTCATTGGTCTTCGATTGAGTATTAAAAAAATTGACTTGAACGTTGTCCCCTTTTTCGTCAAATGATTTTACGAGCGCATTATCCCAATAAAAGAAATTGGGATTACGATTCAGTAAATGTAATGTTACACTCGGATGGTATCCTTCGGTTTTCTTTAATGACCAAAAATCCATATCGTGGTATCTTTGGTCGGTATTGATTTTTTTCAACGACATGGCGAGTGGTGTTCTCTCTAAAAACATTCCTCTGGCATTCCACGTTTTTTGTTTTTTATAAAATTTATTCCACAGTTGAGTGATACTTTTATCGAGTTGGAGATTGGCATCTGTACCGCTTAATTCGCCCATCGAAATTTTACCTTTACCGTACACTCCAATTCTCGAAATGATATTCTCATAATCACTTTTTGTGATAGTGGTTTCCAGTCCTACTTTTTTTAATTCCTCATCTGTAAAGGCGTAAGCACCACGCCCCCACGCATTTCCCAAGCCCCCCCGAGCGTGGCTTTCCATGAAGGAACTTTTCCATTCGCCGGTAAGTGCTACTTGTTCTTTTGCTGTTTGCCTGATGAAAGATAGCAGCGGTGTCAATCTTGTTTTGTCTTTTGACCAGCTTTTTTCTACAGCTTCAAATTTTTTTCCCAAAAAATATTCGTGCTGATCTGTATCATTTTTTCTGAGCGAAACAAAGTCTTGATCTGGGATAAGTTTAGTACCCGACGTAGGTTGGATACCTACATCTAGCATCAGCAACTTAGCCCCTTTTGCGAGCAAGGTTTGGGCAGCGTGTACTCCGCTACAGCCGGAGCCCACTACTACGAAATCAAAGTTTAACATAAAATCGGATGTTGAGTGTAAAGATGAATAGCATACCCAGCAGGATGTACCCGAAATTTTTTAAAGTTCCAATCACTAAAAACTGAATACCTTGGAGCAATGTCCAAGCATCCAAAAATTTATTGGAAAATTGTGGTCGAGTTTCAAGGATACACAGCATGAGAAAGAAACGCTTGCGAATTTGATTATTCGGATTCAAAATAGCCGAAGCACTATCGTAAATACCACACAAAAACGCAGATTGCTGAATGCGCTGAATGATAAAATTTTCTTTTTCAGAAAGGTGATAATCCCCCTCCGAAATGGCATTTTTATAGAGATTAATTTCCCTCTTTGTAAGCTCTACTTTGAGTAAATATCTAGCTATACTAATGGCTTCTTTCAAAATAATTCGTGCTTATTGGTATTTGAAATCAAATGATTTTTTTCTTCATCATCTGCAAAAAGAAATCCATTGCTAACACAAATTTCAAAATCCTATATTTCATTGAGGTTTTAGCTTTTGCAGTTTGATACGTTCTCATAAAATATTTCTCAAAATGAGATGGATTATTCTAAAATTGAGACAGAGTAATATTTTTTATCGCACATTTTAAAAAGGGGTTTTATTCCTTTGATCTTGCTTTTTTGGTTTGCCATCTGTGGACTTCGTTTTTTCTAAAAATCCATAGCTCGTAATTCTTTACGGCTCACGGCATGCCAAAAACAGAAAAAGAATTATTTTTGTTGAAGTGTAAAAAATACTAGCACAAATGGAACAACGACCAGAAAAATACATCAATCCATTGACTGATTTTGGATTTAAGAAATTGTTTGGGACTGAACCCAACAAAGACTTGTTGATAGATTTCTTAAACCAAATCCTACCTGACCAAAAAATAAAAGACCTCACCTACACCACCAACGAACAATTGGGAAAACTAAAAGTAGATAGGAAGGCAGTCTTTGATCTGTACTGCATTGGAAAAGACGGCGAAAGATTTATCGTAGAAATGCAAAAAGCCAAACAGAATTACTTCAAAGATAGAACGGTCTTTTATTCCTCCTTTCCCATACAAGCCCAAGCCCAACAAGGAGGAGATTGGGACTACAAATTAAAGCCTGTCTATTCCGTTGGCGTATTGGATTTTTCGTTTGACGATCACAAGGAGGAAGAAGAATTACTGCACGTAGTGGAATTAAAAAATCAGCGGTGCGAAGTATTTTATGATAAGCTGAAGTTTGTGTATATCGAATTGCCAAAATTTACCAAAGAAGCACAGGAGCTAGAAACGGATTTTGATAGATGGCTGTACGTTTTTACTCATCTACAAAAATTACAAGATAGACCTGAACAATTGCAATCGAGAATATTCAAAAAATTATTCAGGGCAGCGGAGATAGCAGGATTTACAAAAAAAGAGCAAGAAGAATACGAAGAAAGTTTGAAAAATTATCGAGATATAAAAAATGTGGTGGATACGGCGAGAGCCGAGGGCGTGAAAATAGGGGAAGTAAAAGGAGAGGCAAAAGGAGAGATAAAAGGAGCTAGAAGAAGAAATATTGAAATAGCGAAACAGATGAAAGAGGATGGTGAACCAATACAAAAAATCCAAAAATATACGGGACTTTCTAAAGAGGAAATCGAAAAATTATAGGTCAATTCATCTACGCAAAATTGGCTGAAAAATATTAAAATACATGGAACAACGACCAGAAAAATACATCAATCCATTGACTGATTTTGGATTTAAGAAATTGTTTGGGACTGAACCCAACAAAGACTTGTTGATAGATTTCTTAAACCAAATCCTACCTGAC
>JBCCJE010000335.1:0-6154 GCA_039027925.1 Bacteroidota bacterium | reverse complement strand
CTTAAATATTTTATCATATTTGCAACCTGCTCTCCTTTCCGTCCACTCACGATGGAAATCAAAACAAAATTGTTTTTTTACCAAATCAAAAACAAATGCTTAAATATTTTTTAGGGCATAGTCCAACGTGGTTCAAATATACCATGATAGCTTTCCTCGTCTTTAACGTGATTTCACTTTATACCTTGGGACCCGTTGTAACTGCTTGGTTATTTATCGGAGAATTTATTTTCACTTTGGCAATGGCTCTAAAATGTTATCCTTTGCAGTCGGGAGGATTGCTGGCAATACAGGTGTTAATATTGGGACTAACTAATGCTTTTCCTACTCCTGTATTGAAAGATGATGGTACGCCAAAGTTAGATTCGATTGGTAATCAGGAATATAGTGGAGTTTATGTGGAGATTGAACATAATCTTGAAGTAATCTTATTATTGGTTTTTATGGTTGCGGGCATTTATTTTATGAAGCCTTTGTTGATGTATATTTTTAGTAAGATTTTTACAAAGATTAGATCAAAAATGCTCTTATCCTTATTATTCGTTTTTCTTGCTGCAGTACTTTCAGCGTTTTTAGATGCGCTTACAGTAACCGCAGTTTTGATTAGTGTTACGGTCGGCTTTTATGGTGTTTATCATAAAATCCATTCGATGGCAGATGCCGACTACGACGAAAGTGGTACGCTGGATCGAGAAGAATTGAGCGGTGAGACCTTGGAGCAATTCCGTTCTTTTCTCCGAAGTCTAGTCATGCACGGGGTGGTGGGTACCGCCCTCGGAGGGGTTTGTACCTTGGTAGGAGAGCCTCAAAATCTTTTGATTGGCGAAAGGATGGGGTGGGACTTCATTGAATTTTTTATGCAAATGTCATCTATAACCATCCCCGTATTTTTTGCGGGCATGTTGACTACGGTGATCTTAGAAGCAACGGGAGTATTTGGTTACGGGGCTAAGTTGCCAGAAGTTGCTCGGAGAATTATCGAAAAATATACCGAAGAAACCGATGCCAATCGAACCGATAAAGAAAAATATGGCCTAGTGGTACAAGCCATTTCGGCGGTCTTACTCATCTTCGGTTTGGCCTTGCATTTAGCGCCAGTAGGTATGATCGGATTAGGACTAATTATTATTCAAACGGCATTTATGGGCATTACCGAAGAACACGATTTAGGAAAAGCATTTGAGGAAGCACTTCCATTTACGGGGTTGTTGGTGGTCTTTTTTGTAATTGTTGCCATGATTCACGATCAACATTTATTTAGCCCAATCATCAAGTGGGCATTATCCTTAGAGCCTTCGCAGCAGCCTTCCATGTTCTACTTGGCCAACGGGATTTTATCCATGATAAGTGATAATGTATTTGTGGCTACGGTTTACATTGGCGAAATAGAAAGTGTATTCAAAGCAGGTGAAATTGACAGAGCACAATTTGAAAAATTAGCTATTGCGATCAATACGGGAACTAACCTACCAAGTGTAGCAACGCCCAATGGTCAGGCTGCCTTTCTATTTTTATTGACTTCTGCGCTGGCTCCATTGATAGAATTGTCTTATGGAAAAATGGTGAAAATGGCATTTCCTTATACCTTAGTTCTTGGAGGAGTAGGGTTAGCTTGCGTGATGTATTTTTTGTAAATGTTGAATTTTGCTACGAAGTCTCTGAGACACGAAGATTTTTTTGTTGGTTGGTATGATGTATTTTTTGTAAATGTTGAATTTTGCCACGAAGTCTCTAAGTCACGAAGATTTTTTTGTTGGTTGGTGTGATGTATTTTTTATGAATGTTGAATTTTGCCACGAAGTCTCTGAGACACGAAGAATCTTTAGAAGTCCAATATTTTTTTACAAAAAAAAATCTATATCATCTATGTGCTCTCTACGTACCACATACTTGTAATCCCGAGAAAAATTGGGAGCAAAAAAAGTTTTGAACTCACGGTACATTCGACAATTATTCATTCTCAATTATTCATTCTTAATTCCCAACTTCTGCTACGTGTCTCAATACAAGAAATAAAGCATCATAAAAAACTTCAAAATCCAACTGCCAAAGAAAAGTTCGAATGCCCTTAGTACAATCTCCATCCTACCAGCCCCATTTTATTTTTAAATACCATCATTTTTCTACTATCTATCCCGCCCTATTCAGGAATGTTCAAGGATTAAATTTTCAAAGAGAAAGAATCACAACGCCCGATCAAGACTTCTTGGATCTGGATTGGTCGCGCCGTGGCGGCACTCGGTTGTTGATTGCTCTACATGGTTTAGAAGGTTCTTCGGAGAGCAGGTACATGCAAGGTATCGCCAAAGCATTTAATAGTATGAATTGGGATGCTGTGGCTATGAATTTTCGAGGATGTAGTGGGGAGCATAATTTGCAAAAAAAAGTTTATCACAGCGGTGCGACCGACGATCTGGATTTTGTCATCAATACCATCCTGCAAAAATATACGTACGAAGAGATAGTGATCGTCGGCTACAGCTTGGGAGGTAATTTAGTCTTAAAATATGCGGGGGATTCTAGGGAAAATTTAAATCCCAAGATCAAAAAAATAATAGGGGTATCCGTACCAACTGATTTGGAGGGATCAAGTATGGAAATCCAAAAATGGAAAAATTTCATTTATCACAATCGGTTTTTAAAATCGCTCAAAGCAAAATTTAAAGACCGACAGCATCTGTATCCCGAGTTGCGTGCCAAACGTATTTTTAATGCCAAAACCTTCGAAGAATTTGACGATGCGTTTACTGCCCCCGTCCACGGATTTGAAAGCGCACGAGACTATTGGAGAAAATGTTCTTGCAATCAAGTTCTTGACAATATTGCCGTCCCTACTTTAATTATTAATGCTAAGGATGATTCTTTTCTGAGTGAATCATCGTATCCGATTGACATCGCAAGAGATCATCAATACGTCCACTTAATGATTCCAAAATACGGTGGACACGTAGGATTTCCCCAAACGCATCCACAAGGATTGTACTGGACGGAGGAGAGAATATTGGATTTTGTGTTAGGGAAAAAGAGGTAATCTACAAGCTTAATTTTCATTATCTTGTGATGTACCGAGCGTGTGGATACTCTACTGAGACATCATTTGATTACAGATAAACTAAATAAGAAAATGAAGCAGCTTCCAATAATATTAACTTTGGTATTGATTACACTAAATGGAGAAATGCTAATAAGTCAAGATAATCAATCGGATGAAATCCCAGATGTTATATTGGAATTTGAGGAAGATATAGACATAGAACCAACTCAACTTTCTCCAAAAATCCGTATTTTTGACAAATAAAATGTCAGATTCAAAAGACATTTCCTAAACTAATCTCCCCACAAACTCTTGATATACAGAGAGTTATCTACGCTGTAAATTGCGCAGCACCATCAGATATTTAAACTTAAAGTTTATCACATCAAGAAAATAACCCATCTTTCTGCGGGAACTAATAATAATGTACACCCGAAAAGCATTTAAATTTTGGTTATTTTTTTATATTAAACAAGAATTATGAGACACTTACTCCGATCTTCTTTTCTACTCTTGGCTTTCACTTTTAGCATTTCTATTTTTGGTCAAAACCTACTGAGTAAGGCGAATAAACAATACGAGTTTAAAGCCTACAATCGAGCTATCAGTAATTATTTAAAGGTACTTGCGGTGGACGATAAAGAGCCACAAGCATTGGCGGGGCTGGCCGATTGTTACAGGATGCTAAACAAAATGGATGAAGCTGCTAACTGGTTTTCCAAAGCTGTTCAGGTAGCGGGCATTGATCCAGTTCATTTTTTAAATTATGGGAAAGTACTGATGGCACAGGGAAAATACGAAGACGCCAAAATCTGGTTTAAAACCTACGCGGCATCTGATCCCGTCATGGGAAACCACTTTTTGAAAAGTTGTGATTATGCCCTTTCGATGAGAGGGAAGCCAGCGACTTTTCGAGTGTATAAAGAATATTTGAATACGATCAATTCCGACTTTGGTCCAGCTTTTTTTGGGGACTACATTGTTTATAGTTCTTCGAGAACAGACATCAAGCGATCCAAAAAGAAGAACCAATCCAAGGATTTTTCCGAAGGCCCCAATAATCAACTGTACATCACTTCTACCGATCAAAATGGATATTTAAGAACGCCGACGTTGTTGCAAAGTGACTTGACGAATAATTATAACGAAGGCCCCGTGACCTACAGCCCAGACGGAGAGTGGGTGATTTTTACTAAGAATACTTTTGAAAATGGAGTGCGACAAGTACCCGAAGCGGGGGCTACTCTATCTATGTACATGGCGGAGGTAGATGGTAATGGCAATTGGAAAAATGTAAAAGCATTACCTTTTAATCGTAACGGCTACTCTTCTGGGTATCCTGCTTTTTCGGCCAATGGCAAAGTCCTTTATTTTGCTTCCAACCGAGAAGGTGGTTTTGGCGGGTGGGATTTATATTCCGCTTTCAAGACGGCAGATGGTTGGTCGGTACCCCAAAATCTCGGCGAAACGATTAATACCCCGGGAGACGAAATCTCTCCCTACGTAGATGGACAGACGATGTATTTTTCTTCTGACTACCATACGGGACTTGGGGGAATGGATATTTTCAAGGCAAAGAAAACCAACGGAAATTGGAATGAAGTCTATCACCTAGGAAATACCGTCAACTCCTCCTACGATGATTACGGTTTTATTTTTACTGCGGAAGAAAATCGTGGGTATTTTGTTACCAACCGAAAAGGCGTACAAGGAGGGGAAGATATTTATAAGGTGAAAAAGATGACGGATAATTTTGTGATTACAGTTGTGAATGAATCTAATATGCGACCAGTAGCAGGAGCTATTGTTGATTTTTCCGATTGTGATGAGCCTAACTTTGAGACCGATATTGATGGGAAATATGTCTTTGAGGCACTAGAAGGATTGGGTTGTGATGTGATTATTCGAAAAGATGGCTTCAAGCCTTACGCCTTAAATATCAAGAGCTTAGGACAACGGTTGACTCGAACCTACGAGGTGAAACTGCGAAGAATGGCGGATGAATTTGTTGGAAAAATTGTGGACTCCGAGTCCAATGAATCCGTGGAAGGTGTAGTCATCAAAGCGACCAATCGAAAAACAGGCTTGACGCAAAGAGTGACTTCCAACAAATGGGGCGAGTACAAATTAGCCTTGGACGCACCAGATCAATATACTATTCGGTACTCCAAAGCGGGCTACATCAACACGCACAAAAAAGTAACGGTGACGAGCAAAACGGACAAAAGCCTATTGGGGGTTTTATCTTTTGCGCAATCTTACAGTACAGGATCAGTCGGTGGTACTGTCACCGAAAGTACGGATGATGATATGGTGATTCCCGAACTGGATAATGTACCCGATGACCCAATGGAATCTTACGATGAGGAAATAGCAGCCCCGAAAGGTTACGCCGTACAAGTGGCGGCTTACTTTGACGGCAGACCAATTGAGGTGAATAAATACTCCAATCTTCAAGAAATTGGCAATGTGTATAAAATGAAAGAAGGCAAGGCGGAGAAAGTAAGAGTGGGGATTTTTGAATCAAAAAAAGAAGCAGAGTCAGCCCGTAAAACCATTACTCAAAAAGGGTACGCCAAGGCATTTGTTGTCTCCGAAGAAGGTAGGCAAAACTTTCAATTGAGGATTCAGGAAGAAGAGGAAAACCCAAAGGGGGACGATCGGCTAGAAGATTATGAAGATACCAATACCGAAAGAATTGAAGTACCTCAATCCGAATATAAAATTAGAGTGGCTACCTTTAAAAGTACAAGTAAATTTGACGAAACGCCCTTAACTGATTTTGGAGAGGTGGAAATGCGGAAGTCGGGTAAATATACCATCATCCTATTGAGCGGTTTTCGATCAGCGTCTCAGGCCAAGATGACCCACGATCAAATTGTAAAAATGGGCTACAAAGATGCCTTCTTGGTAATGGATGATGGAGAAAATCTAAAAAGAGTTAATTAACACAACGATCCTTTAAAAGAATCTAAAAGCGTTTCTACTTTTGTGGAGACGCTTTTTTTCGTACTTTCATTAATAAACAAACTACTGAAATCCCCAAAAAATGTGCAATGCAATGAGCCAACAAATATACACTTGTTTGATACTCACCTTATTTTTTATGGTAAAAATAGT
>JBCCJE010000334.1:0-6161 GCA_039027925.1 Bacteroidota bacterium | reverse complement strand
TTTTTCCCTTGGATACTTGCTTAAACGAATGATTCCCCTTGTTCACGCCTCAAAAATGAAACATTCAAAATTACATGTTTTTGTTATGGCGTTTGTTAAAATACAACATTTCAATGAAAATTCTCCCCTTCCCACAATAATCACTATTTTTCTTATGTTTTTTATCTTCTTTTAATGTAATATTCATTGCTAGCTCTTCACTATCAGATACTTCACTCAAAAATTCTACTTCATTATAATTATCTATCACCTCTACAGTATTGACAGCATCAGCAGGAATGTTTTCAACTGCTAGTTTCGTTCCACCGCTAAAAAAGGCTTCTCCTTCTACCATAATTTTGTCCACTTTTTTACCGTGAACCGTGATATTTCCTTGACGATCTACTTCTACCCCAGGAAGTTTTTTGAGTACTTGTTTGAGTTTCCTTTCTGAGCCATTGACGAAAACATCCGTTTGATAGATAAGTGTGTCATTCTTGTAACTCACGGGGAGATCTGAGATGATAATTATTTCTTGTAATTCGTTGAGAGCAGGTTTTAGAATAAAATCCTTTTGGATAGATTGCTTGGTGGAGTCTATCACAAAATAGCTTGGGTGATAGCCAAGGTACCTCACTTCGATATTGTAAGTCTCTTGTTGTGAAAGCTGGATTTTATACTTTCCATTTTGATTTGTGATCGCAAAGGCAAGTTCAAGATTGGGATTCAAAGGTTTAGCAATGACGTTGGCATATTCGATAGGAGTGCCCAAAGAGTCTTTGACCGTTCCACTTAAAGTAAAATTTTGAGCAATGCTTTTTGACAAGGAAGACGAAAAAAAGAAAATGCAGAAAGCTAGAATTTTGAGTGAGTAATTCATGCTCAGTTTCTTTTTGATCTGCGATTAAGTCTTCGCTCAAAATGCGCTGAAGATATTTGTTGATATTCCGCCTCTGTGATTTTTTTACCTTTCTTTGGTTTCTTGACTTTTGTCTTTTTTCCAGAGGAATCAAAATTTATCTGGTTCATTTGAAAGGTGGTATGCTTACCATCCTTTAGTAAGATTATTAACCCCGGAAGCCCTGCAAATCCTGCCGGACCAGAGTTAATAGGAATGGATGGTGTGTACCAAGCTTCTACCACTTTAGCACTTTTTTTACCTCTTCGATTAAGCTGAATTTCTAAGATAGCCTTATAACAATTATAATCATTAATCACTTTCGATTCATTCAATAATTGCCATTTATAATCTTTAATATTTTTTGAAATTATAAAATTAGAGCCTTCTAATTCTTTTTGGGTGTAGGTGGTTTCTGAAGAAATATCGTGATAGATTTTTCCCATAGTTTGAGCTTTTACTTTCGCTATATCTACTCCTCGCTCATCATCTTTTTCCATGTCCTCTTCGTAAAAGCATAGCGTAGCTTTTGGAGAAAAATGAAAATCGATAATAATACCATCTCCACTTTTTTTATCCAAAACTGCAATCATATCTTTCATCTCTTTGCTAAGGGAATCACTATTAGACATGATTTTAGAGAGTGTCAGTTCACTTGTCACAGTATAAGTTGCCTTGCCAGATACCTGAGCAAATGAGGAGTGATTTAATAAAAAGAGTAATAAAAGTAGCGTTAGAAAATGATGGAGTCTCATATGTTTTATATTTTATGATGGAGAAATTAGTGCGTTGAGCATTTCTAGCTTAAAACAAATTTAACATATTAAAAAACATTAATTTCAAGCAAATGTATTGTCTAAAACATGCGGAACAAAATTATTGCTACTTTTTTTAGAAAAAGGAATAACCCTCAATCAAACTAAAGTTTACGATTTGTTTTTAGATAGAATAAAAATTATTGAAGATGATAAAAGTAGCATTGAAGCTCGGAAGAAGAATGGAAATTTTTTCACGCAAAATTAAAATGCCTTTTTTTCGAAAATTAGCTAAATTCGCTTGAATTATTTTCAACGATAAAAGTTTCGTAAATTTAAATATGAGTACTAAGAAGAAAAAAAATGGGAGTAAAAAATCGGAACAATCTCCACCTGTGTATTTTATGGATTTGGTAGTGGAGAATGTACGATGTTTTAAGGATAAGCAAGTTCTGGATTTGGCAGATGATAATAAAAACCCTGCAAGATGGACAATTATTTTGGGAGATAATGGAGTAGGGAAAACTACAATTTTAGAAGCTTTGGCAAGTCTAGAACCATTAGATTTCTCGATAAGTCTAGATTCTAAAAGTATAACAATGCCTTTAGGAGATGGAGGGTTTCCAAAGGGATATTTTAGAGGTATCTATAGGTTTAATTATCAAGCATCTGATCATAGTATAAGAACTTCTCATTTTTATTCTGGGAGATTTAACAAAGGGGAAATAAAGAATGGTTATGGCTACAATCACCAACAGGCATTTCCTACTTATTTTGATGTTTCAGCTTTAAAAATATATGGTTATGGAGCAAAAAGAAGAGTAAATAAAGCTACCAAAATCACCATAGAACAAAGTAGTAATGTTGCAACCTTGTTTGACGAAAATGCAAGTTTGATTGATTCAGAGTCGTGGCTTTTAGAAGCTGAATTTATTGATCAAAAAACCAAAGGTATCAGAAAAAGATTCTCCAAAGTAAAAGAGATTTTAATTACTTTATTACCAGATGTAGGAGATTTTCGAGTAAAACCAATAAGTAGTAAAAATCCTGAAGCAGCCATCCAAGCAAAAACTCATTACGGCTGGGTAGATATGAAGGAACTAAGTTTAGGATATCAAACTCTAATTGCATGGATGGTAGATTTAGCAGCTCGCTTGTTTGATCGTTATCCGGATTCTGAGAATCCACTTGCTGAGCCTGCCGTAGTTTTGGTAGATGAAATAGATTTGCATCTACATCCCAAGTGGCAAAGAAATTTGATCAGCCATTTAACTAATATTTTTTCACAAACTCAATTTATCGTTACAGCTCACAGCCCATTAATTGTTCAATCAGCAGAGGATGCAAATATTGTGTTATTAAAAAGGGAAGGTGATCGAGTTAAAATTTACAATAGCAAAGATGAAGATGTGATAAAAGGGTGGAGAGTAGATCAAATATTGACAAGTGATTTATTTGGACTTGAAAGTACATACTCACCTGAATATGATTCCACTTTACGGCGAAGAGAAGAACTTTTAAACAAAAAGAAATTGACAAAAAAGGATGAGCGAGAATTGGAGGACATTGGTAAAAAGCTAGAAGAACTAGATCTCGATTTAGGAAAAAAACACAATGACGCTCTCAAAGCACTTCAAAAAGCTGCTGCGGTTTTAAAGTCAAACCGATAAATGATAAAAATCAATAAACCAAGACGGATACCAGAAATACTTAAAACAAAAGGGAGGAAAGAAACACAAATACTCAAAAAGTTATTTGATAGTGATCCTAAATCCTATCTCAACGGATCAAAGAAATTTAATTTTAAAAATAGCATCTACGGACATAAAACTGTGAAGTCCACTTTAGTAAAAGCTCAACATGATAAGTGCTGTTTTTGTGAAAAAGTTATTGAAAGAGGAGATGTAGAACATTTTAGAGGAAAAGGTGGCTATCAACAAAATGAAGGCGAACCAACTGGCAAACCTGGTTATTATTGGTTAGCCTACGAGTGGGATAATCTGCTATTTAGTTGTAGTACTTGCAATAGCTCTTACAAAAGAAATTTCTTTCCATTGTTTGATACTAAAAAAAGGGCTATCTCACATCGTGATAATCTCCAACTAGAAAATCCAATTTTCGTACATCCCGCCAAAGAAAATCCAGAAGATTATATTGAAATTATAGGTTCATCTCCACGGGCTATAAATGGGAATGCTAGAGGACAAATTACAATTGATAGAATAGGTCTGAGGAGGCCTTGGATAAATAAAGAGAGAGCAGCACACTACAAAATTTATAAAAGAATTTTCGTTCAATCACAAGATAAAAAATTACCAGAAAGTATAAGAGAAGAACTTTTTGATATTGTAAAAGAAGCTGCGCAAAATGATGCTCCATATTCATTAATGATTCGTTACGCCATCCAACAAAATTTTCGTTTTTAATCTTCTTCAAAACTTTACATTTCTTTGGTTATAGAAACAAAAAAAGTATCTTTGCACCGATTTTTGAGAACCCTCATATTTTCACTAAAATATATAAGAAATTATGGCAAATATAGGCGAAGTTAAACAAGTAATTGGACCTGTTGTAGATGTAAGTTTTGCAGGGGAATCATCCAAATTACCCGAAATTCTCAACGCACTAGAAATTGTTCGTGCTGATGGGACTAAGCTAGTTTTGGAAGTACAAAAACACCTAGGAGAAGACTCCGTAAGAACCGTGGCGATGGAAGCAACGGACGGTTTGACCAGAGGAACTAAGGTATCCGACACTGGGGCTGCGATTGCGATGCCAACTGGTGATGCCATTAAAGGTCGTCTGTTCAATGTAGTGGGAGAACCCATTGATGGGCTTCCTCAGGTATCCAAAGAAAACGGTCGTCCAATTCACGCCAAGCCTCCTAGATACGAAGACCTATCTACTTCTAAGGAAGTACTTTACACGGGTATCAAAGTGATTGACTTGATTGAGCCTTACATGAAAGGTGGAAAAATTGGTCTGTTCGGTGGTGCGGGTGTAGGAAAAACAGTATTGATCCAAGAGTTGATTAATAACATTGCGAAAGGGTATGATGGTATTTCTGTGTTTGCGGGGGTAGGAGAAAGAACTCGTGAAGGAAATGATTTGATGAGAGAGATGTTAGAGGCAGGGATCATCAATTACGGTGAGCACTTCATGCACTCAATGGAAGAAGGTGGCTGGGATTTGAGTAAAGTGGATGCCAAAGAGTTGGAGACATCAAAAGCAACTTTTGTATTTGGTCAGATGAATGAGCCTCCCGGTGCACGTGCGCGGGTAGCACTATCAGGATTGACCATTGCGGAGTACTACCGTGATGGAGATCTGAGCGATCCACAGGGCGGAAAAGACATCTTGTTCTTTATTGACAACATTTTCCGATTCACGCAGGCAGGATCTGAGGTATCAGCGCTACTTGGACGGATGCCTTCGGCGGTAGGATACCAACCTACTCTTGCAACTGAGATGGGATTGATGCAAGAGCGAATTACCTCCACAAAGCGAGGATCAATTACCTCAGTGCAAGCCGTATATGTACCTGCGGATGATTTGACTGACCCTGCTCCAGCGACTACTTTCGCTCACTTGGATGCTACTACGGTACTGAGTCGTAAAATCGCTTCATTAGGAATCTACCCAGCGGTGGATCCATTAGATTCTACTTCAAGAATCTTAGACCCAGCCATCATCGGAGATGAACACTACAACACCGCAGAGCGAGTAAAAAATATTTTGCAAAGATACAATGAACTGCAAGACATCATTGCCATCTTGGGTATGGAAGAATTGAGTGATGAAGATAAGTTAGTGGTAAGTAGAGCACGCCGGGTTCAGCGTTTCTTATCTCAGCCTTTCCACGTAGCGGAACAGTTTACTGGACTACAAGGTGTGCTTGTACCCATTGACGAAACGATCAGAGGATTCAATATGATCTTAGATGGTGAAGTGGATCAATATCCAGAAGCTGCTTTCAACTTGAAAGGAAACATTGATGATGCTATCGAAGCAGGTAAGAAAATGTTGGCAGAAGCGGCAGCTTAATTAATGAATAATTAAGAATGGATAATGAATAATTATTCATTCTAATAAAATAATTTTAGAATGAACATTGTAGTTCTAACACCAGACAAAGAAGTATTTCAAGGGACAATCAACTCAGTAAAAGTTCCAGGAGTTGGAGGTCAATTTCAAATACTTCGAGGACACGCCCCCCTAGTCTCTGCGTTGGGTACAGGTGAAGTAAGTATCACCAAAAAGGACGGAAGTAAAATGTCTTTTGGAATTGATAAAGGATTTGTGGAAGTGCTCAGAGATGAAATTTCGTTATTAGTAACAGGGGTGGCTTAATTTTTTGTATAGTCATCTTGTAGTATAAAAGGGATGTATGGCGACATGCATCCCTTTCATTTTTACTTAACTCATTACTAATTTTTTTTGTTGAGTTAATGCTTTTCTTGCTTGTACGATATGTCTTTGATTATGATAAATGACTACCCTAAATGTATCTCCTAATCTCAATTTTATCC
>JBCCJE010000333.1:0-6179 GCA_039027925.1 Bacteroidota bacterium | reverse complement strand
CATATTTAAAACCCACTCCGATCAGCGACTCGGTATCGTCCACTACGTAGGGGGCTGGGAAATCCCTCACGTCGTTGAACTCCACGATTTCGGGGATGTACTCCGTACCTTCGGCGGCGAGGAGTTTTACTCCAAAAAGCAAATCAAACTTTGAGAAGACTTCCGCTTCGAGTCCGACTTCAATCAAGTTAGAACTTAAATCCACTTGCTCGATTTCTAAGCCATCACGGGAGACCGACTCCACCTGCAATCCGAAAGTAGCTCGGAGTTCTTTTTTCCAATCCGCAAATTTGTGAATATTAAAATTGGCTGCTGCTCGGAGGAGAGTAAAACTTTTTAGCTCAAAAGTCCCCTGCCCACGGAGTTCTGATAAAAATGCTGCATTGATATTGGCGTTGAACTTATCATCTACATTGCCGTACTCTACGCCCAGTTTAATACCTTGGCGGTTGGGTGTAGCGTCGCCGTAGGGCATGGTGTTAGAAAATCGAGGATCGTAAGCCATCAGGCGGTCAGAGGTTCTAAAAGTATAAATACCTCGATCTCTAGTAATGTCAAAAAGCGTAGGCGTTCTAAATTCACTATCGGCGCCGATTCTATTGTAAAAAGATTTTTCTGCTTCGAAATCTATCCGTTTACTTTGTGCACCCATACTGAAAAAGTCAGGCCCTATATCAATAAACGATGCAGATAGCTTCAAGTTTTGCTGCTTGAGTTCAAGTGTCGCACCCACTTCCAAAAAGGTATCGTCCTCCTCCGTCAGCGTGACGTTCTCTTCGTCTCCGCTGGCATTGACGATGCGTTCAGCCGTCTCCAGCGTGGACATACCCGCCTCTCCTACGAGGTGGAGTGCTATATTTTTTTTATCCATGATCGTCACGTCGAAGTCCACCGTGAATACGGTGTTACGAATGCCAGCCGTAGCATTTCCCGATTGGAGATCATCGAAGGTGTGTACTAAGTTAAGCCCCACGTCTGCCTTTAGTCCGAGAGAGTCATTGAAGGTAACGGTGGACAAATCCAATTCTCCGCCCGCCACTAATCGGGTAGGCGTAGTGAGAAAGTCCGTCCCTCTAATTCTGGCAATAAATCCTTTTAAATCCAACTCATCGAGACCCTGCGCAAAGTCCAACCCAAAATCCAAATGAGCACCTTGCATCCGTCGGGTATTTTGATCGGTGTAGAATTGTTCGTAGTCAATGACCTGCTGTTGTGGTTGGAATACGGCTGGCTCGTTGACCGTTCCTTCCCTCGGAGCGAGGAAAAGCGTATATGGGGTCATAGCAATATCCATATCCCCTACTCGGTATTTTAAAACATTCGCAATGATACCGCGAGCCCACAACTCCCTAACCTCTACCGTCACCCCCGAGCCGAAAAAACCACCAAACTCATTTCTAATCCTAAGGATAGATTGTACTTCGGTATTTTTATTTGGCGTAGCATTGACGACTAGGTCGAGTAGAAACTCACCGTCCGTTATATTTTCGATAGTGGACGAATCTGCGTCCAAAACATCCCCACCGATACTTGTTTGAGAAATGATGGTTCGTCCGAGACCGTTGAATTGTATCTTGGATTTTTCCTCTTCCTTGACGGTAGCTTTTGCCGAGCCATCCTGCGCTAGGCTAAAATTGCTCGTACCCATCAGCAAACACGAGATGACAAAGAGATTTAAAAATAAATATTTCATAATATTTTGATTGTTCGTTTTATGATTGCACCGCCCTGTTCAGAAAATCCCAACAGGAGGGTGAAATATTATTTGGTTAGAAAAATGTTTTTAACTCAATTGTCACCTCACGCCCTTTGAAGGTATCCAAGGCAAAATTTCTGTCCTCAAAATTCATCCAACGCTGCCTGATGTACAGCCCCGTATTTTTGGCAATTGTCCAATCGAAACCAATACCGATTCCAGTACCAACCTGATCGAGCGGTAGGTTGGATTCTAAATCCCAGGCGGTGAACTGACCACCCCTTGCATTTTCGACACCCAAGTATCCCGTTAGTAAAAATTTAGGAAACAGTTCGTAGTAAACATCTAACTCGTGGTACTGCACGTACAGGTAAGTATCGTCATCGTACAGCGGCACTACGGGAGCAGTAGCGTCAGCACTCGCAAAAGAACCCAAGTAAAACACATACAGCGCGTGGTCGTTGATGGAGGTTTTGTATTTAGCTTGGATGTCCACGGAACTAAAGTATTTTCTATTGATGGGTTGTGCCGTAGCGGGATCGAGGTCAGTCGTCTGCACCACACCCGATACTCCTCGGAAGAAAGATATTTTTCTGGAGTAGGGACCAAAGATGGTTGGACTCGTTGCGCCCGCTGGAAATGGATTATATATTCTGGAAAGTGCCAGACCGTTGATTCGATGGACGTAGGTAATCTGTGAGGAGGCGGCGTCTATCTCTTGCGCCAATCCCCAACCTACGCTAAACTTTAATCCCTCTACCTCGAAGTTGGTATTTATATTGATTCCTCTCCGATTGTGTACCAACTGACCTACTAATGCCAATTGTCCACCGACACCCGTAGCCCCCGCCGTGAGTCCAAAATCGTTAACGATGTCAGGATTCGAGTTGGTAGCGATTTCGCCATTTTGATTGAAGAAGTTTTTATTGATTTGGTAGAGTTGTACATCTATCGGGAGATAGGTGTATGCTTTTGGAAAATAAGCGTGGAGCATCAGTGCCTCGCCCCATCTCTTTTCGTAATTAGGACTTTCGTAGCTACCCATTGCTAGTTCTCCCTTGAGTTTGAGTTTAGCTATATTAAGATCATAAGTCAAAGAGTGTACTTGGTATCTTCGATCATCGGCGTTGATGAGAGAATCCAAAGCGGTTTGGCTGTAAATTACATTGTAATGAAAGGTTTGTTTTTGGCTACCAAATGATCTCCCAATTTTACCGCCAGTAATAAAATTAGAAACGAATCTGGAATCACCCGCAATGCCGATGTAGGTCGGAACACTCCCTGCGTCCAGAGTAGGATTGATGGAGGCGAAGGGATCCATCAGCCCATTGGCCAATCCTCCGTTGGGTTGAGTTTTTCCCCAAAACAAATCAAAATTAAAATTGCCCGGTAGGTTACCACCGTTGATAATCAATCCTTGGAATGCTTGATTATTCCACCGAAGGTCACCAGGATTGGGCGCCCCCGTTCGGTAGTAGCTTTCGTATTTTTCGTCATTGTTGACTGCTTCCCAAGGTGTCCTGTCAAAAATACTAAAGCGATCTAGGACTTGGAAAATACCCATCGTGAATCCACTCAGATTATACCAATGAATACCACCCGCCCGCACGCCGAAATTACCGTGCTGTGTTCTAAAATTTCCGTAAAAATTAATACCTAAGTTGATGGTAAAAACATTGTCCTTAGTGCCCCCATCCAAGTAAGGGGTGAAAACGAACATTTCAGTTCCAAAGGTAGTTTTACCGTTAGGACGACCAAACATGGTCAGGGAAAGCATGGGTTCTCGGTAGCCATCTCCGATTCCGTAAGCCCGCTCAAAAGGAGAAAGATTCGGATAGGCTTCTACCATGTTTCTTCCGTAGGCGAACATTCTTGCGTATCCAAAGAGTGTGAGGTTTTTGATACCCCGTTTGCGGAGTTTTTGACCTATGTAGCTCGTATCATAATTGATACCCGCTAAGGTCTGTACATCAAATTCCGAAAGGCTAGGTGGAACAGTTGTCGTCGTATCATCGGAGACACTAGAGGAAGGTGGAGGTACGTTTTGGGAGGTTTCATCAAAGCTATCTTGACCAAACGCTACGACCGCCGATAGTAAGAAAGTGTAAATCCATACCCATTTTTTGGAGCAATAAAAAAGTAGATTACTGGATTTACGACTTAAATTACTACGATTTTTCGTTTCGTATTTTTTCACCATAAGAGTATATAGTTTTGATTTTGACAAATGTAAAATATTAAAGATGGTAGCCTAAAAAAACAGCATACATCACCCTTACATCTTTTTTTTTGCGATTACATCATCACTACATCACGGGATTTTTGTTTCGTTGAGACGCAAATATTTCCTTATTTTTTCGAAAATTTTAATATTTACAAAATAAAGTTTGGTAAACCATGAAAAAAATTAAATTCTTAGTTTTTGCAGTAGCTTTAAGTTTGCTCTCCATTACACTTCATAGTCAAGCCCCCGAAGGCCCCGTCAAGGTGGAAATTCGATTGGATAAAACCAACGGTGAGTGGCAACTTTACCGAGGAGGTCAGCCCTACTATATAAAAGGTGTCGGCGGACAAACCGAGTTGGATAGGGCCGTGGCATACGGTGCTAATTCCGTACGTACGTGGGGGGTAGGAGAAGCTATCGGAATACTCGACGAAGCACACGCCAAAGGGCTAACCGTTTTGTTCGGGCTCTGGGTAGGATGCGAAAGACAGGGTTTTGATTATGATGATTCCAAGGCGGTACAGGCGCAGTTAGAGCGATTTACCGAAGTCGTGAAGGAGTACAAAGACCATCCTGCTATTTTGATGTGGGGCATCGGTAATGAGACCGATTTGTTTTACAGCGACTTCAAGGTTTGGAATGCCATTGATGACATCGCTAAAATGATAAAAGAAATTGATCCCAATCATCCGACGATGACGGTAACTGCGGGATTGGACGTAGCGGAAGTGCAGTTGATAAAAGAACGAGCACCACACATTGATGTCTATGGTATCAACACTTACGGAGGACTGATCGGAATAGATAAAGAGATGCGCGCCTACGGCTGGGACCGACCTTACGTCATCACCGAGTGGGGCCCCAACGGACACTGGGAGGTAGCTAAAACTGCTTGGGGTGTACCCGTGGAACAGACTAGTACGGAAAAAGCGGCAGACTATCAGAGAAGATACGATCAAGGCATTGCGAGGGATAAAGAAATGTGTATCGGTTCTTACGTCTTTTTGTGGGGACAAAAACAAGAGACCACGCCTACTTGGTACGGGCTATTTTTAGAAGATGGTTCGGAGACGGAGGTCATGGATGTACTCGAAAAATCGTGGAGTGGTAAATACCCAATCAACCGCTCACCGAGCATCGCCTCGATGTATATGAATGGTAAAAAGCCACTAGATAATGTGTACGTAAAACCACGGGAGACCGTCCAGTTTAAAATTAATACTTCTGATCCCGACGGCGACCAACTCACCTACCGATGGGAAATCCTACCCGAAAGTACAGACATCAAGTCGGGTGGTGATAAAGAGTCCCGACCCGAGCCCGTCAAAATAGACATCAAATCGGATAGCAAAAATGGTATGTTAGAATTCAAAGCACCCCGTAAGGAAGGGCCTTACCGATTATTCGCCTACATCTACGATGGCAATGGCAACGCCGCTACTGCGAATTTTCCTTTTTACGTGAGTAAAGGGGAGGAGAGATGAGTGATGAGTTGACGATCAATTTTGGATGTCTCCGAATTTTTGATTTAACGCTTTGAGGTGGGTGAGTTATGGGAGTGTGATTTGTTTTTTGTAAGTGTATTGTTTTAAATTTAGCTGCTTTATTTGATTCTTGTATTTGTATTGTTACAGCACTCTGTTTACTTGCGTTTTTTCAAGGTAGGGTCGAATACTTTATTTCTCGTGGGGTTGAAACTTTTTTTATAATTTGGTGAATTGTTCAGTTTGAGCAATATTGCTTCTTGTGAAGGCGATAGTTTTTTGGGTTGGGAGGGAAGGAGCTTTGTTCGATAAATTGCAGCCGTCAATTGCCAGCAAAAGTTGGCAATTGAATATGTACAGACAGCTAGCCATTAAAGAGGAAAAATAAGAAAAGATTGATTGTTACGTATAAAATCATCAAATTTGCACGTAAAAAGTAATTATGGATAAGAAATTAACCCTTAGCTTAAATGAAAGCGTTATTGAGGACGCCAAATTATTTGCTAAGAAAAACAAAATCAGCCTATCTAAATTGATAGAAAACTACCTGAAATCAGTAGTTGATAATAAAACAAAAAATGTAGAAATAACCCCTTTGGTCGAAAGCCTAGGTGGAGTAATTCAATTACCTGCAGATTTTGATGTTCGGGATGAGTACTCTGAATACCTTATCGAAAAATACAAATGAAAAAACTTTTTGTAGATACAAATATTGTAATTGACTTACTCGCAAGGAGGGAACCATTTTATGAAGAAGCAGCCAAGTTGTTTTCTT
>JBCCJE010000332.1:0-6187 GCA_039027925.1 Bacteroidota bacterium | reverse complement strand
CCAGTTGTACCCTTTAAGTGTTGCGATAAAGGCACACCGATTATGGTAGAGTTCCGAGTAACGGACGCAGCAGGTAACTCCAATACGTGTATGGTAGAAGTAGAAGTACAGGATAAATTAGATCCTGTAATTGTATGTCCTACCAATAAGACGATTAATTGTGACGACGATACTTCAACTGCCTTTAATGGTGAAGCAGTAGCTACGGACAACTGTCCTGGTGTTACGATTACGGTAAATGATATTTCCAATACGATTGATGATTGTGGCGAAGGACAAATTACCCGAGTATTTACGGCAACGGATGCGATGAATAACTCTACGTCTTGTATCCAGATCATCACGGTAATCAACCCAAGTCCATTTACCATTGTAGATACAGAATGCCGCACCTTCCCGATCAATAACTTGAACCCACCAGTAGGTCCACACTCCTCACAAGACGACGTAGAGTGGCCATGTGACATTGAGTTGACCACGTGTGGTATTGGATTAGATCCAGAAGATTTAGCCACCAACGGTAACATCAACCCAATCACGGGACAGCCCATTAACTTAGACGCTGAACCCCAAGTATTCGAAGGGCCATGTGATAACATCGCTATCACCTTCGATGATACAGTACTAGAATTTGGCGCACAAGATGCGTGTTTGAAAGTGTTGAGAAAATGGATCATCATTGACTGGTGTCAAGCAGATGCTAACCAAGATCCTACGCAAGTAGGACCAGGTGTATGGCATTACACCCAAGTAATTAAAGTGGTGAACTCAAGTGCACCCGTAATTACTTCGTTCAACGGGCCATCCGTAGTAGATAACTTCGATCCTTTGTGTGGATCAACTACAGCAACCTTTGCGATCACCACGGATGACGATTGTACCGCACAATCAGACTTAGACATCACGTGGGAGTTCAGCACAGGAACAAGTGGTACAGGTTTATCGGCAACGGATAACTTTGCCAACGGATCTTACTCCTTGACCTTTACGGTAGATGACGAGTGTGGTAACGAGACCGAATTTGTACATGACTTTACGGTAGTGGATGCCAAGCAACCTACGCCAGTATGTATCTTCGGAATTGCATCCGTCATCATGCCATCTTCAGGAGCAGTTGACATTTGGGCAATTGATTTTGAGAGTGGATCATCCTACGATAACTGTACGGACTACGATGATTTGATTTTCTCCTTCACGCCAGTAGTACCCGGACAACCGATCAACGATGTGATCACGATCAGTTGTGCTGACGTACCAGCGGATGGATTAGTCCCTGTAACGTTATACGTAACGGATGCGTCGGGTAACAATGAGTTCTGTACAACCTTTATCAATGTACAAGATCCTAACGGAGCGTGCGGAATTGTATCAGGAATTACAGGAACAATCGAGAATGAGAATCAAGAGGTGATCGAAGAAGTAACGGTAAGTCTAGTAGATGGATCAGGCATGGTAACTGCGCCCGTAGTGACGGGAGTTGATGGAACATTCCAATTCAACAACATGACATACAACAGCGACTACGATGTAACGGCAGAGAAAGACATCAACTACTTAAACGGTGTAACGACGTACGATTTAGTATTGATTTCTAAGCACATCTTAGGTACGCAATTGTTGGATTCTCCTTACAAGTGGATTGCAGCGGATGCCAACAACTCCGAGACGATCACTACGTTGGACATTGTGAAATTAAGAGCATTGATCTTACACATTGACGATGAATTAGCAGCGAACACTTCGTGGAGATTTGTAGATGCGGATTACGTATTCACTACGTCCAATCCATTGACGGAGAACTTCCCAGAAGTAGTAGAATTATCAACGGGCAACATTGACCCCGCGAACTTTACGGCAGTTAAGATCGGAGATGTGAACGGAACAGCATCACCAAACAGCTTGCTAGGATCAACAACCAGAACGTTTGACGGACAGTTGGCTTTACAAGCAGCAGCGCAGGAAGTAGCAGCGGGTGAGCGATTTACGATAGACTTTAGAGCGAAAGATTTCACTAACATTGCGGGCTACCAGTTCACTCTAGGATTTGACAGCAACGTTAGCTTCGAAGATGTAACGACGAATCTACCTGGATTATCCACCGAGAACTTCGGATTGACGAAACTAGGAGAAGGAATCATCACAACTTCGTGGAATAGCTCGAAAGGAGTAAGCGTAGATAACGATGCTGTATTATTCTCCATGACGTTCACCGCCAACACAGCGTTGAACACGGAGGAAGTATTGACGATCAATTCACGCTACACGGAATCAGAAGCATACAACGGAAGTGATTTATTTGACGTAGTACTAGAGTTCAACGGAACGGCAAGTGCGGATAGATTTGAATTATACCAAAATACACCGAACCCATTCAAAGCGGAAACTTTGATTGGCTTCAACGTACCCGAAGCGGGAGAAGTAACGGTGAAGATTTTTGATGTATCTGGTAGAATCTTGCGAATGATGGAAATGGATGCAGCGAAAGGTTACAACTCTGTAAATATCAACAGAGCGGAACTAGATGCTACGGGCGTACTATACTACCAAGTAGAGACGGCTACCGAGACTGCCACTAAGAAGATGATTATTGTGGACTAATCTTCGGGATTGTTCCATTAATAAAAGTTGACTTAGTCGAGTCATAAAAAGAGAAGAAACGTCCTTCGCATTTTGCGGAGGGCGTTTTCTTGTTGGTGGGATTCCTGAAATTTTTCAAAAAAAAAATAAAATGCGTGCAGCGAATGTAAATTAAGTTTGGTTTAGTGGGTGAAAGGAGAACAACAACTCCACCCTAAATAGCGCGCAAACGGGTAAACCAATCATTTAAAATAAGGCTGCCAATCGCAGCAAAATAAAATTTGAAAAATGAAAAATTTAGGAATATTTAGTTTACTAATTCTATTGTTTTTTTCTTCCTGTAGAAAAGACATTAATGAAACCAATGTCACTCAGACCGTAGAGGATCCCATTATCGAGCAGTTTACGCCCCCTTCTTCGCTGATCTCAGCGGATGTCATGGGGCAGATTATAGATGAAAATAACGAACCCGTTGCTGATGCTACGGTGCGTATGAATGGACAAGACTACTTGACGGATGCTTTCGGACACTTCTT
The DNA here is from genome assembly GCA_039027925.1 of Bacteroidota bacterium. Lineage (GTDB taxonomy): Bacteria > Bacteroidota > Bacteroidia > Chitinophagales > Saprospiraceae > CAJQQY01. The sequence continues at coordinate 3,074 of JBCCJE010000332.1, read as the reverse complement.
TGTAGAGAACGAAACCATGAACGAACTAGGAACCCTAGTACAAGTTGAAAAAGATGGATACTTCGAAGGAAGCCGCCGATTTTTTCCAAAAGAAGGAACACAAAATCTTATAAAAATTCAACTCCTCACCAAAAACTTTGACTTATCATTCAACGCTACAAATGGCGGAACAATCAACTTTGCTAACGGTGCCTCCGTAAAATTTGATCCTAACAGCATTAAGGATGCCAACGGAAATGCTTACGTAGGCGAAGTCCTCGCTGCGGCAAAATGGCTAGATCCATCTGCCGTCGAAACCTTTGAACAGATGCCAGGTGCACTACTCGGAGTGAGCCAAGAAGTAGAACAGGTAGCTCTGGGAACTTACGGAATGATTGCGATAGAGCTGGTAGATGATAATTTTCAGCCCCTAAACATTCAGGATGGAAAAACCGCCGAAATTACGGTACCGCTTCCTAGTACGATGGTAGCAAATGCGCCCACATCTATTCCGTTGTGGTCTTACGATGAGGAACATGGATACTGGGTAGAAGAAGGTGAAGCAACCCTTCAAAATGGAAATTATGTGGGCGAAGTCAGTCACTTTTCGTTTTGGAATTGTGATATTCCCTTCGATGCTGTTTTCTTTGATGCTACATTTACCGACGATACCGGTAATCCCCTAATTAATTATATGGTACTGATCGAAGTAACCGATGGTTCTACTGGTGGTTCGAATGCTGCTGCAGCTTCGGGGTGGACAAACGGAGATGGATACGTAGGAGGATACGTTCCTGCAAATGTAGAACTCGAAATAAGTGTGCTTGATATTTGCGGAGTAGTGATTTATAGTCAAGTAGTAGGCCCATTTAATACCGATACTTCCCTAGGATCAATCAGCTTAACACCGAGCACACTCAACGCCACTACCATAGAAGGGAATCTGGTGGACTGCAACGGAGACCCTGTTAACAACGGAATAGTCACCGCTACCTTCGACGGAGAGGCAGTATATTATTACGTCACTTCCGGGAACTTTGGGTTTACTTTTTCATCTTGTGCTAGTGCTACGGATATTGATGTAGTAGGGGTTAATATAGATAATATGGAACAGGGAACGGCGGTAAGTGCTACTCCAGGTACGACTAATAATTTGGGCGATCTGAGCACTTGCGGTACTTCGCTGAATAATTTTATATCGGTAACAATTGACGATAACACGCAAACGACTACTTACATTATCCTCAATGCCGTGGCAGGTACCTCACCTGCATCCACTTTTACCAATATTACAGCAGCATCAGCCACAGGGAATGAGTTCGTATCATTTGGTTTTGATGGGCAGACCGTAGGAGACTACAGTTCCTCCAACTACGTAGAAGCTATCTCCGTTAGCACTTGGAATTTATTCACGCAGGGGGGATTTTCTTCCTTCGAAGTGACTCAGTACGATACCAAGTTGGTAGGTACATTTGGTGGAGAGTTAACTGATCCCAATTCTGGGCTGATAGTGACCGTGACGGGAACATTTAACATTGATTTGTAGAAAAATATCATAGCTCAATGAAAATTAAGGCTTGAACTAAAACTATTATTTTGTATCACTTTTGACCTAAAAGAAGAGAGGGTACTAAAACCCTGATCTTCTTTTAGTCAAAAGATTTTGCTAGAAAAACCTAATAATATTTCATTGCTTACGGAAGAACAATTGATTAAAGACTGCCAACGAGGTGTAAAAACAAGTCAGTACGAGTTGGTCAGAAGGTACTCCAAAGTACTTATGGCGATATGCCGTAGGTACGCCAAAGATGAGCCTTCCGCCAAGGATGTTTTACAAGAAGCGTGGATTCGAATTTTTACTAATATTGGGAAATACAAAGATACGGGATCATTCGAAGGATGGATGAAAAAAATAGCAGTAAGGTGCTCACTCACTTGGTTGGATAAGACGTACTTTCAGCGAGAAACGGGATTGATGGATTTTCATCTGAACGAATCTGTGCAGCCTGATGTGTACGACTATCTTGGAGTAGAGGAGATACAGAAAGTTGTGGAGGAATTACCAATTGGATTTAAAACGGTATTTAAACTCAACGTAATCGAAGGGTATTCTCACAAGGAAATAGGGGAGATATTACAAATTAAAGAAAGTGCTTCCCGATCCCAACTAACCCGCGCCAAAAGACAATTGCAAAAGAAATTAGATTTAAAAAAAATTAAAAAATATAAATCCGCATGAAGTGGGAGCAATTTAAAAATCGGTTTAGAAAGGAGGTGCAGCGGCAAGAAGATGAAGTAGATGTTGATGCGATTTGGAATGCCATCGAACCAAGTGTTGACGAGATCAATCGGGAACAAAAAAGAAAAAGACGGTTTATTTTTTGGATGTGTTTCGTTGGTTTATTAGCTATCGGTAGTAGCACGGTTTTTTATTTTTCAAAAAATAATAAGAATCAGGGGGTTGAAGAAAATACACTTAGTGTTGTACAATCAACTGATAGTGAGTTGTTTACACATGATGATAAATTGAATGAGCGTAACGTCCTTGATGAATATTCAACTAACGATTATCAAGACCAACCCGTTCTTCCAGATGAAAACTCAATGCTCCCTTCCAATGTTACTAAATCAGAAGTAATTGTAAATGAATTGTTACAGAATGAAGATTTTGAAAAAACAAGTGCAAATACGAGGAAAACGATAGACGCTAAAAAGCGTAAAGGAGAAGTGGATAACAATACAATTACAAACGGTATTTCTTCGGATATAGCGACAAATTTTGAGAAAAAAGATCAAATCAGTTCACAGGAATTTCCCAACAGAATTCTCCCAAATGAGAAGAATAGGGAAAATGTAGATGTATTGTTTTTAAATAAAATTACTAATGTTATTTTGTATGAAAATGAAGTGTTAGCTCTCGATGAAAACCAGAGGAGGTTTTACTTTGATGGGAATGGGAATGGGAATGACAATGACAATAGCAATGAAAATGACAATGGGCGTAACAATAGATTTACGTCCAAAAAATCTAAGGGATTCTCGTTACAAATATTTGGGGGAGCTAGTATCGTGAACAGAAGTTTGTCTTCAAAAAT
>JBCCJE010000331.1:0-6188 GCA_039027925.1 Bacteroidota bacterium | reverse complement strand
ATAGATTTATGTGAACAGGCCTTGAGGTACATTAAGGGTTTTGAGGCAACAACCTCGATGGAGATATTCACTTTTACTTTCAAAAAGTTGATGCGTTACGTACATCTTAAAAAATATGATTTAGCTGAAAATGATTTGAAGACGTGTTTTGAGTTGGTTCCGGAAGGGAGCATTAATTGGTTTTTAGCCTCTCAGGTTTATATCCTGCTCTTGTTCCATTCCAACAGACTTCAAGAAGCCTTTGATTTTTTCAATCAAGTAAAAATCATCCTTAAAAAAAGAAAAGCCAAATCGGACGTAGGTCAAGATTTTTGGAATTTGATCGAAGCCTACGTGAATTACTTTATTCGGGTGGGAAAAATTAAACTGCCCCAAGGTAAGCGCAGACCAAGATTTGACTACGAAAATTTTATGAAAAAAGGTAAAAGCTCCGCTTACGCTAAAGATAAAAGAGGGATGAACGTCACCATACTCGTATTGCAAATTCTTTTTTTGCTCAACGAAAAAAAAGACAATCTAGTGATTGATAGGATGGAACCGCTAGTGAGCTATACTTCCAAGTACCTTCGGCGAAATGCCAACTTTAGGAGCAACTGTTTTATCAAGATGATTGCTAAAATTTCGGAGGCCAACTTCAATCGAATAGCGTTAGAAAGAAAAACGAAGGACTTATACAAAAAACTGCAATCAAAACCATTGGAGATTTCCGAGCAACCCATCGAGATGGAGATCGTTCCTTTTGAAATGCTTTGGGAAATGGTGCTGGATGCGTTGGATGCGAAGCGATTTGGTACTAGAAAAAGATAATTGAGCAGGAAAGGATAGCCTGATGTATTTTCCCTACAAACGATTTTTTTCCAAAAAAATCGTATGGCAATTACCTGAATTTTTCCCTAAAAAACTTTTCCACATTCTACCAAAAACCCCATTGGGCTACCCTCGCAAGAGCTACTTATTTCCTATCTTGTGGCACTACTAAAAATAAAAATATACTTCTCCTCGGAGGTTGTCATCTTAATAGTTTTGCTGTCCGAAAGTTTATAAATATCAAAAAAAGAAACACTAATGTCAGAATTTGTTCACCTCCATTGTCATACTCAATATTCACTATTAGACGGGGCTTCTTCCATTTCAGCCATGATGGATAAAGCCGCTGCGGACGGTCAAAAAGGAGTTGCCCTGACTGACCACGGAAATATGTTTGGTGCCTTTAAGTTTGTAGCGGAGGCTACCAAGCGCAACCTCAAGCCCATCATTGGTTGTGAGTTTTATTTGGTAAAAGACCGACACAAAAAGTCTTTCGAGAGAGCGAAAGGGGAAAAAGATGTTCGATTTCATCAGTTGCTTTTGGCCAAAAATCGAACGGGGTACGAGAACCTCTGTAAGCTCTGCTCGCTGGGCTACATGGAGGGGCTGTACAGCAAGTATCCCCGAATTGATAAAGAAATTTTAGAAAAATACTCGGAAGGATTGATTGCTACGAGCTGTTGCATCGGTGCTGAGATACCTCAACTGATCTTACAAGGAAAAGAAGAAAAAGCCGAGCAGACCTTGAAGTGGTGGTTGGATTTATTTGGGGAGGATTACTACATAGAATTACAGCGCCACCGTGGACTCGAGAATATTGACCAACTCGGTGTCAGTCAAGAAGATGTCAATCAAACCCTAGTCAAGCTAGCGAGAAAGTACCATGTCAAAATCATTTGTACCAATGACTCTCACTACGTAGAAGAAGAAGATTGGGGACCTCACGACATATTATTATGTATCAATACCGCAAGCTCCGTGGCGGACGACAAGCGGTTCAAATTTCCTAGCTCTGATTTTTATTTTAAAACCCAAAATCAGATGCAGCTCTTGTTTAAAGACCTCCCCGAGTCCGCAGACAATACGATGGAGATTTATGATAAAGTGGAAACCCTAGAACTTGCGCGCGATGTACTTTTGCCCGCATTTCCAATACCCGAAGGATTTAATACTCAAGATGAGTTTTTACGAGACTTGACCTACCGAGGAGCGAAAAAAAGGTACGGAGACATCACTAAAGAAATAGCTGATCGGTTGGATTTTGAGTTAGATGTCATTCGGCAGTCAGGTTATCCTGGGTATTTTTTGATTGTACAAGATTTTACCACCACGGCGAGAGAGATGGGTGTAAGTGTAGGGCCGGGTCGAGGATCAGCGGCAGGGTCGGCGGTAGCTTACTGTATCGGTATCACGAATGTTGACCCGATTAAGTACGATTTGCTTTTTGAGCGTTTTTTAAATCCCGAACGGATTTCGATGCCCGACATTGATATTGACTTTGACGATCACGGCCGACAAAAAGTGATTGATTACGTGATTGATAAATACGGGCGGAATCAAGTAGCTCAAATTATCACTTACGGTTCGATGGCGGCTAAGAGTTCCATTCGAGATGTAGGTAGAGTGTTAGATGTGCCCCTGCCAGAAGTAGATCGAGTCGCTAAAACATTTCCCAACCAACTGGGCGCATCGCTCCGAGATGTGCTTGCCCCCGGTGATATTGCTCCGAAGCTCAAAGGAAATATGAGTTCGGAAGATGTGGAAAAGGCTTATCAATTTCGAAAATTAGCGGAGCAGCCTGACCACATCGGAAAGATGCTGCAGACCGCCAAAAAGTTAGAAGGCTCTATTCGGAATACAGGGATTCACGCTTGTGGAGTGGTCATCACGCCCGACGAAATCACGAAATACGTGCCCGTCACGGTAGCCAAAGACTCTGATCTGCTGGTGAGTCAATTTGATAACTCGGTAGCAGAAGATGCGGGTTTGTTGAAGATGGATTTCTTAGGATTAAAAACTTTGACCATCATCAAGGATGCGATCTCGATGGTTCAAGAAACCAAGGGACTGGAAATTGACGTGGACGAAATTCCCCTAGAAGATGAAGTGACGTATAAACTATTCCAAAGGGGCGAAACCGTCGGGGTTTTCCAATACGAGTCTCCTGGTATGCAAAAATACATGCGAGACTTGGTACCGACTAAGTTCGGAGATTTGATAGCGATGAACGCCTTGTACCGCCCTGGGCCACTGGCGTACATTCCTTCGTTCGTCAATCGGAAACACGGACGTGAACCCATATCCTATGATCTTCCCGCAATGGAGGAGTACTTGGAAGAAACCTACGGCATCACCGTTTACCAAGAGCAAGTCATGTTGCTTTCGCAAAAACTCGCTGACTTCTCTAAGGGGGAGGCGGACATGCTGCGAAAGGCCATGGGAAAGAAAAAGAAGAAGTTGATTGATCAGATGTGGCCGAAGTTTTTAGAGGGCTGTACGAAAAATGGACACCCACAAAAAGTAGTGGAAAAAATCTGGAAGGACTGGGAAGCATTTGCCTCCTACGCCTTCAATAAGTCGCATTCGACCTGCTACGCTTTAGTAGCTTTCCAAACGGCGTACCTCAAGGCACATCATCCTGCGGAATTTATGGCTTCGGTGCTGACCCATAATAAAAATGATATTTCGAAAATAACATTCTTCTTACGGGAGTGCAAGAGAATGGGACTTGCGGTACTGGGGCCCGATGTTAACGAGTCTGTCTCGGATTTTTCTGTCAACAAAAAAGGACAAATTCGATTTGGTCTTTCTGCCTTGAAGGGGGTAGGGGAGGGCCCCGTAGAAGCCGTACTCAAAGAACGTAAAAGCGGAGGGATATTCCTCAATGTTTTTGATATGATGCGTAGGTTGGATTTGCGGTCTTTTAACAAAAAATGTTTGGATAGTTTGGTGCTCGGTGGCGGATTGGATTGTTTTGATAATATGCAGCGCTGGCATTACTACGCGCCTTCCGATAAGTACGATACTTTTATCGAACATTTGTTGAGGTACGGCAATGCTTACCAATCGCAAAAAGCACAAGCCGTCAATTCATTGTTTGGAGACTCGGAGGACATCCTGATTCCCGAACCCAAAATTCCCGAATCGCAAAAATGGAGCTTGATTGAAAAATTGACTAAGGAAAAAGAAGTGACGGGGATTTACATCAGTGGGCATCCCTTGGATGATTATAAATTGGAAATTGAAAATTATACCACCTGTACTCTAGATCAATTGGAAAATTACCGAGGGGGAAAAGTCAACGTCGCAGGTGTGGTAGTGGCTGCCAATCATCGGGTAGATAAAAAAGGAAATGGTTACGGATTTTTTACCATTCAAGATTATAATGGTTCGATGGAGTTGGCGTTGTGGAGAGATGATTATAATGATTACTCCAATCGTATGAATATCGGCGAGGTGGTTTTTATTAAGGGGAAATACGAGTTCAATAGCTACCGAGAGGAATACCAATTCAAAGTAGCAGAGATTCAACAACTGGCGAGTATCGGCTTAAAAATGACGGAATCCATTACCCTCAAATTACCGCTACGGCAAATCACCAACGATCTCATCAATGATATTGAGCACATCTGCAAACACCACAAGGGTAAACTTCCCCTTAAAATTGAGGTACTCGAGGCAGAGCATCAAATCAAATTAAAGATGCGATCGGTCAGTAGAAAGGTCAATGTGGATGGTGATATGATAAAGCAACTGGAGCGCATCGGTGTCCGCTATAAATTAAATGCTTAGCCCTCACGGGGTAACTTCCCGTTTACCCCGTGAGTTCAAATTCAATGAACGAAGCGCAAGAAAATTCAGGGGGTAACTTCCAGTTTACCCCATGAGTTCAAATTCAATAAACGAAGCGCAAGAAAATTCACGGGGTAAACAGGAAGTTACCCCGTGAGAGGGCATCCTACCCTTTTAGTTCAGCGGGAATCACTCTTATTTTTTCTCTTTTTCCTTTTCGAATCACTTCGAGTTGAAGGGCTTGACCGATAGATTTTTCGTCCAATAACTTATGTAAATCGTCAATGGAATTGATCTTGGTGTCGTTCAAGCCGATGATCACATCCCCCAATTGGATTTCAGCATTGTAGGCAGGTATATCTGCTTCGATGCCTTGTACCTGTACTCCCGATTTGACATCTAATTTGTAGCGATTGATGATCCTCGGATTAAAGCGGATCGTCTGACCGCTAATGCCGATAAACCCTCGTCTTACCTTTCCATTCATAATCAATTTTCCAACAATGTAGGCAGCCAAGTCCGACGCTACCGCAAAACAAATACCTTGAGCCGAATTGATGATAGCGGTATTGACTCCAATGACTTCTCCGAAAGAGTTCATCAAAGGCCCTCCTGAGTTACCAGGATTGAGGGCGGCGTCAGTTTGGATGACATCATCAATGAGTCTTCCCGTCTCGGTTCGTAGGGTTCTACCTAGAGCACTCACCACCCCTGCGGTAACGGTATATTGAAAACCAAATGGATTACCAATGGCGATGGCCAACTGACCAACTTGAAGATTTTCGGATTTACCGAATTTGATGTAGGAGAAATTTTCGGCATTAATTTTAACGACAGCAATGTCCGTAGAAGGATCATCACCAATTAACTGCGCTTGTAGGTTTCTGCCATCTTGAAGGTTGACAAAAATCTTTTCTGCTCCTTTGACCACGTGGCTGTTGGTCACAATAAATCCGTCACTCGAAATAATGAATCCCGATCCCGTCCCGTAAGGATTTTGTGGTCGTCTATTTCTCCTACGCCTTGCTGCTTTTTTCTCCACCCTGATTTGCACTACCGCTTCACTTGCTTGTCGTGCCACTTTGGTCACCGTCTGTGAGTAAGCATCGAGTAGTTGGTGATCTTGATTGGTTGACCTATGATTTTGTTCTGATGAAGTATCACTTGAAATGTAGTCTAGCATAATTGTAATTTTTTTTACGAACAGTAAGCACCCGCCACTTGCACCACTCGCAATCCCTGCTCAATACTAAGCATTGTCACCCTCTTATCACAAAGCATTCCAAAGCAAAAGTGACCACTTTTGACAGAAGAAACCTACTATCTACTAGCAGATTGGCAGTAGAAAAATTTGCATCTGAAATTTTTACCGAATTTTTGATAGTTTCCTATTTCTAAGGAAAGTTACCCTGGTAGGTCATATAATTTTTCTAAGTCAAGAATAGTGATTGCTCCGTGATCAATCTCGATCAATCCGGCGTGCTTAAAGTCGGTGAGTGTTCTGATCACGCTTTCTTTGGCAGTACCCACCATGCCCGCAAGATCCTCGCGGAGAATAATGATCTGGTCTTCTGCTTTTTTATTTTTTT
>JBCCJE010000330.1:0-6189 GCA_039027925.1 Bacteroidota bacterium | reverse complement strand
CTCTTCCCTCTTCCCTCTTCAAAACTTACACTACAAATATTTTCATTTTTACTATTCGTTTGCAAAAACATATTAATAGATTTGTGGAAATAAAATTCTAATTTTGAACATATAAATGCTGTTTTTGTTAGTTTTATTAAACTTTTTTGTGGAAATAAAAAACAAATAATGAACACTTCCGAAAACTACAAACTCTACGAAACTATCAAAACGCTAGATAAAAAAGAGGTGCGTCAGATCAAAAGACTATTGCAATCTCCTTTTTTTATACTCCGAGCGGACGTGGGAAACTTATTCGAAGTACTCGCCAAATACCATTTACGAGAAAAGCCATTCCCCGACAAGGCAGTCGTTTTTAAAAAAACTTTTCCCAATAAAGATTTTGATTATCAATTGTTGCGTGGCACTATGAGTGATCTTTTTGAACTCCTAGAGGAATATTTTTTAATTAAAAAAAGGAGAGGGGAGCAATTAAAAACAAGACATTTACTGGCCGAGATTTATAGAGAAAGAAAACTCTCAAAGGCTTACCAAGGCGTCGTCAAGAAAACTAAAAAACTACTAGAGACGCAGCCGTTGCGCAATGAATTTTATTATCATCAATTGCTAAATTTTCAGATGGAGGAGATGGAATTTAGCATGAGTAACCAACGCACTAAGGAATTTAACTTAGCTGACATTGCCGAAACGATGGATGTCCGCTACCTCATCCAAAAGCTCAAACACACCTGTACACAATTCACGCATCAGCAGGTTTACAAAACAGATTATGACTTTGGACTTCTACCTCACTTGCTGAAAATCGTAGAACAAGATCGCTACTTGAAAATTCCCGCAATTGCCATTTACTACTATTGCTATCGTTTTTTGACGGATGAAAAGGGCGGCGCATTTTTCGAAAAATTTAAAACAACACTTTTTAAAAACCGAGTCCTTTTTGCGGTAGGTGAACTTCGAGAATTGTATTTATTTGCCATTAATTTTTGTATTCGACAACTCAACCAAGGTAAAAAACAATTCAGCGAGGAGATTTTAGACTTATACAAAGATGGACTAACGGCTGGATATTTTTTAGAAAATGGAGTGCTCTCCCGATTCACTTTTAACAACGTGGTAGCGGCTGGCATTTTTACGGAGGAATTCGATTGGGTAAAAAACTTCATCAACTCCTACGCCGAAAAATTAGAACCGACTTACCGAGACGGCACCGTTAGCTTTAATTTAGCGCGCTTGGAATATACTCGAAAAAATTACGGAGCAGCATTGTTACATTTACAAAATGCGGAGTATAAAGATTTGGTGAATAACTTGATCGGCAAAACGCTTTTGCTGAGAATCTACTACGAGCTAGAGGAGTACGATGCGCTCTTTTCTCACTTGGATAATTTTCAAGTTTACGTCAGGCGACGGGAGGTGAGTGATTTTCACCGAAAGAATTACTTGAACGCAATTCGCTTAGTTAAAAAATTAGTGACCTTACCTAAGTTTGATAAAGACGGGCGTGAAGCATTGAGAAAAGAAATCGAAGCGGAGGAAGTGTTGACGGAAAGAGCGTGGTTATTGAGTAAATTATAAGTGAGGTTTCCCAACCTGATTACGTGTACGTAAAATATTCAGGTTGGGAAATCTGACCTACAAATATTTTCCTAGAAAACCCAACATAGCATTATACACCTCAAATCTGTTTTCTTCATTGTGAAATCCATGCCCCTCATCGTACTTCACCATGTAGGGCACATCAATATTTCTACTGCGCAAGGAACGAACAATCTGATCACTTTCGTCAATATTTACCCGCGGATCATTAGCCCCTTGGATCACAAAAAGTGGCGTTTTAATTTTATCCACGTGCATCACGGGAGAGGAAGATTCCATGTATTCCTTGTCCTTGTCCGGATGACCGACCATCTCGTGCATCATATCGAGATAGGGTTTCCAGTAAGGAGGAATGGTATTCAGGAAGGTAAATAAATTCGAAACGCCCACGTAGTCAATGGCACACGCATAGAGGTCAGGAGTGAACGCCACACCCGCCAAAGTAGCATAACCACCGTAGCTTCCGCCGTAAATGGCGACTTTATTTGGATTGGCAATTCCTCGATCTATCAACCAATGAACACCATCGGTAATATCATCCTGCATGGTTTTTCCCCATTGCTTAAAGCTCATTTCCCAAAAATTACGACCGTAACCTGTGCTCCCTCGGTAGTTCATTTGCAATACGGCGTAGCCCCTACTCGCCAACAACTGCACCTCTGGATTGTAGCCCCAATTGTCTCTCACCCACGGGCCACCGTGCGGATTAATTACTACTGGTAAGTTCTTAGGCTCTACACCTTTGGGTAGGGTGAGGTAGGCATTGATGATTAGTCCATCACGGGAAGCGTACATGGTAGGCATCATTTCCGCCATATCGTTTTCGTCAATCCACGGACTCACTTCTACTATTTTTTCTAATCGTTTGCTTTCGGCATCAAAAAAATAATATGCACCTAATGACCGATCCGAGTAGGTGCGAATGATCATTTTGGTTTCGTCTTTGCTTTTGCTGGTGATCGCTATTTCGTAGTTGCCTAATTCGTTCTCTAGCCATTCCCGTATGGCTTTACTTTTTTCGTCGAGATAGTGATAGCGGGTCTTGTCGGTATTGTACGAGACTGCCGTGAGGACTTTTCTTTTTTTGGAAAAACTCAAACTAGTGACGTCCACTTGATCGTGGGAGAAAATGGGATCATCCACTTCCGTTCCCGTAGCCATATCGAACTTAACGACTACACTTTTGTCCCGATCCAAATTGGAAGCCACGTAAACTTTACTACTGTTATCAAAATCAAAAAACAGCGGAGCTACTGATACCCGGAAATCTGTTGTTATAACTTCTCGAAAATCTTCGTCCTCATGGTCTCGGTACATCAAAGTAGTATTGGTACCGCCCACTACCTTAGCAGCAATGCGCAACTTACCTTCGTGATCCGTCATCCAATTATCTATGGGGTTCATCACATCGGTATTGTCTGCTAACCGCTTCAAATCGCCCGATTGAATATTAAGTCGGTAGGGTTCGAAGAGTTGAGGATTGCGATGATTCATCCCTACGATGATTTCATCTTCTTCGTCTTCGAGATCATCTATGATTTGGATACGGATATTATCAAAAGGGGTTAAGTCTTTAGCATTTTCGCCGTCCTTATTTACCGCAAATAATTTGAAATTTTCGTCTCCACCGCTGTCTTTGATAAAGACGATTCTACTGGCATTGGCCCACATGTACCCCGCAATGTCTCGATCCGTTTCGGAGGTGATTCGGATGGCTTCAGTTTCACCAATCTTTTGTACAAATATATTTTGACGACGTTCGTAAGGACTTAAAAAAGAGAAATAATTGCCATCGGGAGAAAGCTGATAGAAGGATTTTTCGGGATTTCTAAAAAAGTCTTCCACCGAATATTTAAAGTCGCCGCTGACCGATGCCATCAATTTTTGTAGTTCTGCCGGTGAAGAAGGTAGGGTATCATCACCAGGAAGTTGAACCGTTTTTAGTTCGTTCATTTGAGTTGTTTAATTTTTCTGTAAAAATAAAAATATTGTAGAGAACGGAGGAGGTTTAGATGATTAATATTTGCAATATAAAACGCGAAAAATACAAGACTAATGGGTTTTAAAATTGAATCATTTCGGCAATCCATTTTTTCACCTCTCTGGGGTTTTTGATTTGTTGAATGACGGGGACTTCCGTTTCCTTTCCATTTTCAAAAGTGTAGGTAGTGAAAGTTTTTTTATTGGATTTGGGGATGAGGAAGATGTCTCCTAGGGTATCATCTAATGAGTTTGTAATGGCATTTACTCTTGCAATATCGTTGATTAAGAGACTATGGATTTTTACTTTACCTTTTTCGTGAATTTGAAACAAAACCTGCCTGTTTGTCAGAAGATATTTTGTGTTTTTCTTTCTACGCCAAGTTATAAGCATTGGAATTATGATGGATAGGGAAATAATCAAAACGAAAACCATAGCGACGATGATGGTAACTCTATTTTTTGGATTGCTCATATTGATTGCAACAAAAGCAATAATTGTAATGACCACTAACAACTCTAGTGAAGATAATTTATTATCTGGTTCGCCCTCCCACACAATTTTTTCTCCTTTTTCTAAGTAGTCAGAAAAAGCGTTATGGAAATGGGCATCTAGTATTTTTTCATTCATGCCTTTACATTTTTAATTCTTTCACGAGTTAGCTCAATTACCGTAATGTAAAAATAACAGAAAAATCCACGTTTAGATAAAGAATGAAAGAGTCCGTACTAGTACTCACGCTATACTGTATCGTTAATTTGGTCTTTCGAAAAATAGTTATACTTTTGTAACCATTGTATAACCTTGAATAAGGTTTTGAAAAATGTCGTAAACACTATTTATATGTCCAAAAAGAATTATTACTCGCTTTCGGAGGCTTCTGAATTGCTAGGTAAAAGTAAAGAAACCCTAAGGAGATGGGATCGAGAAGGGAAACTCTACGCTTTGAGAGAGCCCATAAGTAACTATCGAGTTTATAAAAAAAGTGACGTAGATACTTTGTTAGAATTATTTTCCGACGAAAACGAAGATTCCATAAACAATCAAGTTATTCCTCATCATCAGTATAACGTATTAGAATTATTTGCGGGAGCAGGAGGACTGGCAATAGGATTAGAAAGAGCAGGATTAAATTGTGTGGCGCTAAATGAAATAGATAAATGGGCTTGTTCGACGCTCAAAGCCAACCGCCCAAATTGGAATGTTTTGGAAGGTGATGTTAAAGCATTTTCTTTTGCTCAATACAAAGATAAAGTAGATGTGGTAACGGGAGGTTTTCCCTGTCAAGCCTTTTCCTACGCAGGCAAAAAGCTGGGTTTGGATGATGCGAGAGGTACGCTCTTTTATGAATTTGCCCGAGTGGTTCAAGAGGTAAATCCTTTGATTTGCGTAGGAGAAAATGTAAGAGGATTGTTATCCCACGATGGAGGAAAAACAATTAAAGGAATGATTTCTATATTGAATGAGATTGGGTATCAGGTAGTTCCAGTTCAATTATTAAAAGCCATTCACTATCGAGTCCCGCAAAAAAGAGAAAGGGTATTTTTGGTGGGGATCAAAAAGGAGATAACTACAACCTACAAATACCCTATTCCTCACACAAAAATATATAATCTAAAAGATGCCTTAAAAAAAGGAAATTTATTTGATAGCGATGTTCCAAAATCACCCGGTTCGAAATATCCTGAGCACAAAAAAGCTGTTTTGGATTTAATTCCTCCTAAGGGGTATTGGCGAGATTTACCCTTAGAAATTCAAAAGGAATATATGGGGAAAAGTTTCTATCTAGGTGGGGGGAAAACTGGAATGGCTCGACGAATCGGTTGGGATGAACCTTGCCTGACGCTCACTTGCAGCCCCGCTCAAAAACAAACAGAGCGATGTCATCCTGACGAAACGAGACCATTCACGGTGAGAGAATATGCAAGAATTCAGACCTTCCCCGATGATTGGAGTTTTAGTGGTTCGGTATCTCAACAATACAAACAAATAGGGAACGCTGTACCGTGTAATTTGGGAGAGGAAATGGGATACTCGATTGTTAGGTTTTTGAATGATTACTATTCGGAAAATTCGAAAAGATCAGCATCTGCAATTTCTTTGGCTAAGTTGAGATAGCCTTGTTGGAAAAAGTTTTCATTTTCTATTTCAAGAATTATCATATCTAACTGAGTAACCAACTTATCGTAAAAACTTGCGTGACCAGTCAAGCGGTGCCAAAATTCTTTTCCAATGATTACAGGGTGTTTTTCATCAATCTTTCGATAGTGCTGACTCAACTGATCTTCTTCTCCATAGAGTACCCCAACGATCAAATCCGAATTATTCATCTGAAGGGCATTAGTTCTAGCCAGATTGATTACGTTTGAAAATTTTTTTAACAATGGATTTACATCTTCTGAATTAATGGTGTTAGGTCCAGATTTCAATTGACACCATTTTTTCCTCTCATCTAATTTATCCACAAATTCTATATCCATTCCTTTGATCAAAGAGCCTTGTGCCAAATTTAATTTGACAAACATATTTTGTATTCTAGTTCCGAAAGAGGTATTGATTGATGTTCCTAAAACCCTTGGAAAATATAGTGCTTTTGCAATGCCTAAAGGAGT
>JBCCJE010000329.1:0-6195 GCA_039027925.1 Bacteroidota bacterium | reverse complement strand
GCACGCAAATTGTTCCGTCGGCATCTAAAATGGTTTGTTCATCATTAATCGTACAGGGATCACTATCATCGCAGGGGACGATGGAAGTTGAACCCGTTGAGCAATCAACGGGCGTTCCCAAGCAAGGTACGCAGATGCTACCATCACAATCGAGGATGGTTTGCTCATCATTAATGGTATTGGGATCACCATCATCGCAGGGGACGATGGAGGTTGTTCCGTTAGTGCAATCGGTAGGCGTTCCAGCACAGGGCACACAGATTGTTCCGTCGGCATTTAAAATGGTTTGTTCATCATTAATCGTACAGGGGGCATTATCATCGCAGGGGACGACGGAAGTTAAACCCGTGGCGCAATCAACGGGCGTTCCCAAGCAAGGTACGCAGATGCTGCCATCGCAATCGAGGATGGTTTGTTCATCATTAATGGTATTGGGATCACCGTCATCACAGGGGACGATGGAGGTTGTTCCGTTAGCGCAATCGGTAGGTGTTCCAGCACAAGGCACACAGACCACCGAGTTATCACAATCTTCCACAATCACCATATCATTTTCGGTACAAGGATCGCCATCATCGCAGGGTAGGGGAATCAAGTTAGCACAAGCCGTGACGGGCGTTCCAGCGCAAGGCACACAAACGACGGAGTTATCACAATCTTCCACGATGACCATATCATTTTGGGTACAGGGATCGCCATCATCGCAGGGTAGGGGGACTAAGTTGGCACAAGCCGTAACGGGTGTTCCAGCGCAGGGCACACAGACCACCGAGTTATCACAATCTTCCACGATCACCATATCATTTTCAGTACAAGGATCGCCATCATCGCAGGGTAGGGGTACTAAGTTGGCACAAGCCGCAACGGGTGTTCCAGCACAGGGCAAACAGACCACCGAATTATCACAATCTTCCACAACTACAATATCATTTTCGGTACAGGGGTCGCCATCATCGCAAGGTAGGGGGATCAAGTTGACACAAGCCGTAACGGGCGTTCCCGCGCAGGGCACACAAACGACGGAATTATCGCAAGACTCTACGATAACCTGATCGTTTTCGGTACAAGGATCGTTGTCGTCACAAGGCAATGCAGTTATATTATTACAAGCCGTAACGGGCGTTCCCGCGCAGGGCACACAAATGACGGAATTATCGCAAGACTCTACGATAACTTGGTCATTTTCGGTACAGGGATCGTTGTCGTCACAAGGTAATGTAGTTGTATTGTTACAAGCCACGATTGGTGTTCCCGCGCAGGGCACACAAATGATGGAATTATCGCAAGACTCTACGATGACCTCGTCGTTTTCGGTACAGGGATCGTTATCATCACAGGGCAATGCAGTTGTATTGTTACAAGTCACGATTGGTGTTCCAGCGCAGGGTACACAGACGACGGAATTATCACAAGACTCTACGATGACCTCGTCGTTTTCGGTACAAGGATCGTTGTCGTCACAGGGCAATGCAGTTGTATTGTTACAAGTCACGACGGGCGTTCCAGCGCAGGGCACACAAATGACGGAATTATCACAAGACTCTACGATAACTTGGTCATTTTCGGTACAAGGATCGTTATCATCACAAGGCAATGCAGTTGTATTGTTACAAGCCACGACGGGCGTTCCAGCGCAGGGCACACAAACGACGGAATTATCACAAGACTCTACGATGACCTCGTCGTTTTCGGTACAGGGATTGTTATCATCACAGGGCAATGCAGTTGTATTGTTACAAGCCACGACGGGCGTTCCAGCGCAGGGCACACAAACGACGGAATTATCACAAGACTCTACGATAACTTGGTCATTTTCGGTACAAGGATCGTTATCGTCACAAGGTAATGCAGTTGTATTGTTACAAGCCACGATTGGCGTTCCAGCGCAGGGCACACAGACGACGGAATTATCACAAGACTCTACGATGATCTCGTCGTTTTCGGTACAAGGATCATTATCGTCACAAGGTAATGTAGTTGTATTGTTACAAGCCACGACGGGCGTTCCCGCGCATGGTACACAAATGACGGAATTATCGCAAGACTCTACGATAACCTCGTCGTTTTCGGTACAAGGATCGTTATCATCACAGGGCAATGCAGTTGTATTGTTACAAGCCACGATTGGTGTTCCAGCGCAGGGCACACAGACGACGGAATTATCGCAATCATCCACCGACACCATATCATTTGTAGTACACGGATCCCCATCATCACAATGTTGCGTAATGGTATTGGTACAATTGACAGGAACAGATTGGTCAAAGGTATATTGTAAACAAATTTCGTAAGAAACCGAAACTACTCCATTAGTGATAGCCATTCCGTCGGATGGACAAGTAGCAGAAAAATCCGTAGCCGGAATCATATCTACGCCAATTATATCCGTAGGGCTGATAGCATTACAGTTAGCAATATCCAAAGAATATATTCCAGTAGTGTTGGCACCTCCACCAAACGTAGCGCATCCCGGAGTCAAAACGTCTTGAATAATGGGGCATACCGAAGTGGCGGACAAAGGACAATTTAACAATACATTTCCAAAAATTGGTATTCCCGTACAATTACCGCTAGCGGTAATATTGGTGATATCAATCTCTACCACCAACGAAGTAATGCTAGGATTAGTAATGCCGCAGGGCAGCGTTGGTGGGTCAAAATTATGTAAGTAGCCTTCGTTCACCATGGGAAGATTGGCGTGTGACCAGTCATTTCTATCCGTTCCGATCAACGCTTCGTTGACCGTTTGGCAAACGGTAGTAGAGTACTGTCCAATGGAAAATTTTGACGACGCAATAAAAAATACAAAGAGGAGCAACTTTGTGTAGATGCGATAATTTGTCATTATATGTTTTGTTTTTGATAAATTAAAAATACCAAAATCATCGCTTTTTTTTAAGTGGATTTCAGTTGCTACCTTACATTTGGAAGAAACTTACTGCGTTTTACTTTCGCAGGTACTACATCACTACTTTCTCATGCTTTTTCTATTTAAAAATCACCAAAAATCAAATTTGATTGTCCCGCTTGAGCGTTTCAATGGCGTGGTTGGCGGCTCTAGCCGTGAGTGCCATAAAGGTTAAGGATGGATTTTGGGTGGACATTGAAGTCATACAAGCACCATCCGTGACATATACATTTTTACATGCGTGGAGCTGATTCCACTTGTTGAGTAGGGAAGTTTTCGGATCATGCCCCATTCTCACGCCTCCCATTTCGTGAATGTCCAAGCCAGGAGCCTGTTTAGTATCAAAAGTTTGGATATTGGTAAATCCCGCTTTGGCGTACATCTCCGTCATTTGTTCAAAAAAGTCTTGTAACATTTTTTCATCGTTATCATCGTAACCAATGGACACTTTGATCTTTGGGATACCAAATTGATCTACCTGCGTATCGTCCAAAGCAACGACTTGATCTTCCTTGGGCAGCACTTCACCCATCATCCGAGAGCGAACGCTCCAAGGATGAAAATCATTACTATTCAGTATATTTTGAACTAGGGTTTCCCCAAGACCTTTACCGTTAATTTTTCGATTCCGATTAGCCCCAAAGGTAACGGCGTATCCTCGTAGGAAATCGGTTTCTTGTCGGTACAAATTTCTAAACCTCGGAATATAACAACCCGTCGGTCGCTTACCACGCGTTCTTTTATCCAACATTTCTTCGTACGATGCGCTAATTACTCCTCGGTAATTATGAAAAGCTACGTATTTTCCTAACAATCCATTTACATTTCCCAGACCATCGGGAAAATGCGCTGATTTGGAGTTTAGAAGAATAGCGTTAGAATTAATGGTAGCGGCATTGACGAAAATTACTTTTGCAAAATATTCGGTCGTCTCCTTAGTCTTAGCATCCACGACGCGTACCCCCGTGGCTCTATTTTTTTTGGAGTCAAAAATGATGGAGTGAACAACCGAGTGTGCTCGCAGGGTTAAGTTTCCCGTTTTCTCCGCCCAAGGAATCAAAGTAGAATTAGCGTTAAAGTACCCACCGAAAGGACATCCCCGTTCGCATTCCGTTCGACTTTGACACAAGGCCCTTCCCTGTTTTCGAAACATCTCGTTGGTCTCCGTGAGGTGCGCACACCTCGCATAGATGACGTGCCGATTTTTATAATTTTCCTTTACGGATTTTTGAAAATGTTGCTCTACGCAGTTCAGATTAAAGGGCTTTAAAAACTCTCCGTCGGGCAGCATGTCCAGCCCGTCTTTATTGCCAGATATACCTACGTACTTTTCCACGTAGCTGTACCATTTTTCTAAATCTTTGTACCGAATAGGCCAGTCCACAGCGAACCCATCTCTCGCTGGTCCCTCAAAATCATAATCACTCCACCGTTGGGTTTGGCGTGCCCACATGATAGATTTACCACCTACTTGATAGCCCCTTATCCAATCGAAAGGTTTGTCCTGAAGATACTCGTGATCGGTATCCTTCACAAAAAAATGTTGATTATCTTCTCGGAAAGCGTAGCACCTGCTAATCACAGGATTTTCTTTTTGAATCTTGTGCGGAATATTACCTCGATGCTTAAATTCCCACGGCTGCATATTCGTCGTAGGGTAGTTGGTCAAGTGTTTGACGTCCCTGCCTCTTTCCAGTAGGAGGGTTTTCAATCCGCTATCACAAAATTCCTTAGCTGCCCATCCACCAGACATGCCTGCACCAATCACTATCGCATCAAAATGATGATCTGTTTTGTTTGACATATTTAGTTTTGTAAATGTTGAAAAAAGTAGTTTCTAGCCATCAATTATTCCTGCTCAATGGGTAAGGGTGATTGGTTCTAATTTTGAGGAGGTTCTACTGTTAAATTTTTGTAGATAATTTGCGAGCTTGTAGGACGCTTCTCCCCCGCCAGCAGGGGAGAAGCGTCCTACAAACGCTCAAATGATGTGCAGAAAATAACAGTAAAGTCCTTGTTGTTGCAACCAGTCCCCTCTACCTCACACCGAAGCACAACCATCGTATCCACTCGGAATAAATTTCCAATCTAGGTGTTTGGTCAAAAAATATTCAGACCCCATAAAATGCTGCTTGGTATAATTGAGCGTGGCGTCAAAAAATGTTTTCAACGCTTTTTGCTCCTCCGTTAGGTTACTTACCATTTCAAAAAAATCGCTCTGATCTTCCTTTGTGAATTTTGTAAGTGGTTTGTTATATTTTTCTTGGAGCATCAGTTGAAATTCTTTGAGTCCAGTAACAAACAATTCACAATCTTCCAGCGGAACACAATCATTGACCATCGTCAACACAAATTCTTGAACGGGTTCAGGATTAGAAATTTCTAAATCTGGAATGGGTAACAATATATTTGCAAGGTCTTTGATTAAGTTGAATTGTGTTCGATCAATGGTGAGATTTTCGTAAACGGGAATCGGCTTCCTCAACATCTCGCATTTTGGAAACAAAATCACGCCGCCCGAAACGACTAGGATACCTTGGAGGGCTTGTCTTCTGTTCATATCGTTTGGATTTTTTTATAAATAGTAAATGTATTGTTATAAAATCTTTTCCTACACAAAAACTAATCGCTTCAAATAATCTGCACCCACTTCGGCACTCTCCATTGGCGTAGAATTATCGTATCTTTCTTGCTCCATGATAAAATATTTCATACCATTATCGCTAGCGATTTTTAGTATTTTGGGAAAATCAATCATACCCGTACCCAGATTGCAGGAAGCCTCTTTTTCATCTGCGCTTGCCGTTTTCATTCTATCCTTCACGTGACACAATCGAAAGCGATTAGCGTACTTAGTCAAATAATTAATAGGATCAACACCTCCCGTCACTACCCAGTAAATATCCATTTCGTAATCCACCAAGTCGGGATCGGTATTTTCCATCAAAAAGTCGTGGGGCATCATCCCCGAGAAAGCCCTGAAAGTGTAAGCGTGATTATGATAAGCAAACTTGATCCCGTTCTTTTTGCAGATGGCGCCCGTCTCATTGAATTTATCTGTCACCTTTTTCCAATCATCCATACTTTTTTGTGGACCAACGTAGGGGCACACGAGGTATTCCACCCCAATCTCGGCGGCTTGCGCTGCTTTGGTCTCTAGGTCTTCGTAGATATTACAATGGCAGGAAACCATTGTTAAGTTGATGTCGTCTAAGTATTTTTTAAAATCCTTATTTCCCATACCCCAAAACATCCCTTGCTTCCCCTCGTACCCTTCGACTTGGGTG
>JBCCJE010000328.1:0-6212 GCA_039027925.1 Bacteroidota bacterium | reverse complement strand
CCCCGATTCTACTTTTATACTTTTTATCAAATTTAGAAAATACGTAAAAAATGCTATTATGGTCTATTGAAGTGGAAGGATAAATTGATGCCATGATCTCATCACGAAGACTTGACGAAGTACATACCTACCTTGATGGCGTGTTTGACTTCGACTTCGCCGCGGTAGGTACAGTCAAATTCACCGTTGATGAGTCCTCTGGTTTTTGAAGAAATATTGATCTTTCCGTTTTCGCAGGCAGACTCCATCCTACTCGCAATATTCACCGTATCGCCCCAAATATCGTAAGCGAATTTTTTAGTACCGACTACGCCCGCTATTACGTGGCCCGTATGAATACCTACCCGCATATTCCAGTAAGCATCTCCCGTACCCGTTTTTTCTTGGTAGCGGCCTTGCATGTAATTTTGCATTTCGATAGCTGCCTTCACGGCGTCCGTTGGGTTGGTTTCATTGGCTATGGGGATACCTCCCGCACACATGTATCCATCGCCGATGGTTTTAATTTTTTCTAAGCCGTGGCGTGCCGTTATTTCATCAAAAGCACGGAAGCATTCGTTGAGTTCGATAAGCAGTTGTTCGGGAGAAAGGTTTTCAGAAATTTTGGTGAAATTGCTAAAGTCCGCAAAAAGAACAGATACTTTATCGTACTCCTTGGGGGTAGCGATACCCGTCGTTTTCAGTTCGTTGGCGGTTTCCTGTGGTAGGATATTGAGTAGCAGTTTTTCGGATTTGCGGCGTTCCTCTTCTATTTCTCGATTCTTAGCTTCGAGTCTTCTGTTGGCTATCCGAGAGTAATACAGTCCGCTAAGAATCATTATAAAAACCAAAGCGAGTAATGCCCCTAACCCATACACAAACTGACGAAATGCTTCTTCTTGCTCCAATTGTAACTCCACAAATTCCTGACTTTGCTTGGCCAACTGCGCAGCTTGTTCTGCTTCCTTCTGCGCAGCCTTGGCATTTTCGCTTTCCATCTGCGCCATCATCTCTTTGTTTTTGGCTGCTTTGGCCTCCTTGTCTTTTTGCTCGGCGATGAGTCGCTGCTTAATGAGCACTAGGTCTTGTCGGGCTTTTTGTTTTTCTAATTCTGAACTGCGCAAATTGGCAGCTTGTTTTTCTTGCTCCGATTTGAGAATCAGTAAGTCTTTTTCTTGTTGTTGTTTTTCTAGTTCAAGTTTTTCCGAATTGAGTTTGATCCTGGCCGCATCGGATTCTAGGAGTTGTTGTTGAAACTGAAGTGCCGCAATCTGTTGATCCTTGATTTCTTCGTTGATGAGGAGCAGTCGGATTTCTTTTTCTGATTTTTCCAACAGTAATTGCTGCTGCAGCAGTTGTTGTCTGCGCAATCTATTTTCCAACTCAAAAGAATCCCGCAACGCAAAATGTTTTTGATAAAAACTCAACGCCAACTCGTAGTCGTAGAGTTTTTGTTGGATTTTGGCCGCCGTCAGGTAGGTACTACTCAGTAAGCGCAGGTCTTTATTTTCCTTGGAAGCAGTAATGGCAGATTCGTTGGACTTGAAGGCATCATACACGTTGCCGTGGTTAAGATGAATGGTAGCAATCAAGTGATCCAAGTAAGCATCGGAAAGAGCGGTAGAGTCTGCGTCGTTGGTTTTCTTAGCCTCCACCAAATATTTGATAGCATTTTTGGGATCGTCAATATTATTATGAGCTATACCAAGATTGGTGTACAGCATCGTCAAGTCAATTGGAGAAGTTTTGTTAGAATTATAATTCGTTTCGCTTAGGGTAGAGTATCCTTTTTCTCTCAGGGTTTTGGCTGCTAAAAAATACTTGATTGCTTCCTTATAATCTTCGAGTTGGTTAAGATTATACCCAATATTATTGTAAATGATGGCTAAGTGGGTCTTATCTGCTTTTTCCTCTGCGAGGTACTTGATCTGTTTGTTGTATTTTAATGCCTGCGCATAGCTTCCTATTTTCAAAAAAACATCCACCTTGCGTTGGAGTACCTTTAATCTTCCCGCATAATCATTGTTTGTTTTGTAATAATCCAACTGCGTAGCGTAAGCCATCAAAGCGCTATCCGTTTTTCCCAATTCAAAATATGCTTTGGCGATGGGTTCTAGCAGATCCATTTTTTGTTGCGTAGTAATGGGCGGTGTAGGGAGTAGATTGGCTTTTCGGTAAAATGGTAAGGCGCGCTCGTGCAAATTTTCCGACTGGTATATTTTTCCGATACGCGTATAAATATCAAATAGCGAACGGGGACTTTTTTCTTTTTCCAAAAAATTTTGTGCCTGAAGCAAATATTGCAAAACGATGGGCGAGGACGAAGTTGTATCGGCTTTTAACAACAGATCATCTACCATTTCGGTGTTCGTTTTTTCTACAATACTTAGTTGGAGCGTGTCTTGTCCGTTGGTAAAAAAAGGAAACATCAACAGCAGATACATCATACCTAACTTCACCCCTAGCGAAAAATCAACTAGGGAAAATATTTCGTGGTGGATGATATGTACTATTTTCTTTTGCAAGGAGGTCACTAATAGTTAAGTAATGGTTCACTAATCAATGCTGTAACTCATACCGATACGGTAAATTCTTTTTTCCTGTGGATTGTAAAATAAGTCATCGGGGGTACTCGTGGCGTTTAGCCCCGCAAATTCTCGATTGAATAAATTTCTGATTTTAAAAAACATTCTAAAATTCCTGTTGACGTAATAATTTCCCATCACATCGTATATGCGATACCTTGGAAGTTCGCCTCGTCCTCGGATTCGGTTCAGCGCTCTGCCCATCCTAACAGTATCAAAAGTTAAAGAAATTTCTTTAGTCGGACGAATAACTACCCTAGTTTTTCGGATACTCCTTGGCATTTCGCTCAACTCCGTTGTCTCCGCAGAATTGATAACGAAGGATTCGTCGTCATTTTTGTAAGCCATAGATAGATTCCAGCTAAAGTCGAGGTACGTTGACCGATTGATGTAGCTGACCTGAATGCCCCTCCAAATGGGGGCTACGATGTCCGAATTGTAAAATCCGTGTGCCCGCAAAGGATAGCCCAACGCAGCCGTAGAATCAATGGTTCGGTATCGGATCAAACTGGACTCCATACGAAATGTAGCTATGTCAAAAAAATTCTTTTTGTTGGGACTCCATCGAATACCTGCCTCATAATTTTGGGTACGTTCGGGGGTCAACCGTACGGAAGACAACTCAATGGGATCATCATTGCGCAGCGATACATCTACGGTAGTCCCTCGGTAATAGGTGGAGGGCATCCGAATGGCATCTCCGAAGTTGGCCCTAAAGCTCCACTCATTGCTAAGGCGATAATTGATACCAATATTGGCGCTGAAGTCAGTAGCTCGGTCTCTGATGATCCTTTGATCGTACTGAAAGTAAAAGGCATTTTCGGTGTAAGACCACCATTGCCCACTAAGTGCTACCGTCCACTTTCTGGGTGTCCAGTAAATTTGTCCGAAAGCATTAAAATTCGTTCCGTTAAAACTCTCGGGGATAATAGGCACCAGATCAAGATTAACAGGAACACTAGGATCATTAAAAAAGAAATTCCTAAATGAAGAAGCGAGTGGTACTTTCGAATAGGTGACAAGGGGGGTATTTTGGTAGGGTGCGTAGGTGCAACCCAATTTTATCTCCAGATTAGTTGTTGGGAAAAATTTAAGAATCAAATCACTCCGAAAGTCAAAGGATTCTGAAAAGCTAAACCTGGAGCCATCGAAGTATTTCATTTGGTGGGCTTTGTTAAGAGAATCGTATTGCATTGCATCTAGCAGAAGGGTATTCGGATCAATGGATTCAAGAAAACTTAAATTATCAAGGATCTGTGCTGAGGTATTATAAATGTACCGGTAGGAGGAGCGATTGTCCATTTGGTACTGTAAGTATCCTACTCTGACTTCAAATCCCAACCACTTATAATCTTTATTGATGGAAAAATTACCATTGATAATTCGTTCCCCGATATAGTTGAGCGGATTAGAGTACGACACCGCCAAAGGATTCAAACCAATGGAACTATGATCTCTTCTGTACATCGCTTCGAAAGTCAGCTTCATAAATCTATATCCCAGGTTGATACCGACCATACGACTCTGATGTGGGAGGTCATTGAAGATTTGGTCAGTATTATTGATAGATACAAAATTAGGTGATACGTCAGCAAAATTAAAGTTCCCAGCATTGTAAGATTCTGGCGTGAACAAAGTATCGTTGTCGTGTCTGATCCTCAGATCGCCCCTAAATGTATAACTTCCAAACAAGGAATACCGAATCGTATTTTTGCTTTTTCCGAGCCGCCCTCCAAAACTAATATCCAAATTGGTGTATTCATTACTACCTAATGCCAAGTTAGCTTGTGTAAAAACGGGGCGTTCAGTTTCGTCCAAAACAATATTGATAATCCCCGCCGAAACATCAGCCCCGTACATGACCATCGGCCCGTAGATGATCTCGATTCTCTCTGCCTGTTGGATGGGAAGTTGTGCCCCGATGGGCATTCCCCGTACTACAGAAGGTCTGATCGGATTACCGTTCAACAAAATTTTTGCGTAAGAATTGCCAAGCAGTCCACGCATCAAAAAAGTTTCTCCTTCGAGTGCCGAGCCGGGTTGGGAGGTTCGGATACCTGGTTGCATTTTTAGCGCATCTACCAAAGTGCGATAACCATTTTCTCTAATCTCCCGCTTGGTGATTACGTAAACGGTGTAGGGCAGTTCCTCAATATTTTTTTCGGAGCGAGTAGGTGCGTACACCTGCTGTCGGGTTTCTGCTCTTTCGGAAGGTTGAATATCAGCTATGATGAACTGGTCTGCATTCAGCACTATGGAGTCCGCCTGCGCCGCTGTGAGGATGGGAAAAAATAATGGAAAAAAAAAGGATAAAAAAAGTCTCATCGAAGCCTGTTTTGTTCGCCTACAAATCTTCTAGCAGTTTCATCACTACCGATTTTTTTCTCAAAGATACTGGAACTTTTGATCCATCGTGCATCACTAGGTAGCCACCGTCCAATTTGACGAATGCTCTAATTTGTCGAGCATTTATCAAGTGAGATTGATGGACTCTGGCAAACTGATGATCACTCAACATTTGGTCAAATTCTTTGAGGGTTTTAGTGACCAATAATTTTTGTCCGCCTTTAAAAAAGAAGGTAGTATAGTTGCCGCTAGATTCGCACCTTACGATATCCGCAATCTCCGTCACGTGGATTTTCTCGAGGGTATGGAGTGCCATCCTTTGTGGCAATGCTTTTTCCTTTACCGTATCGAGCAGTAGTTCGTAGTTTTTTTTAGGGGAAATATTGGCCTTCGCTACTTTTTCGACGGCTGCCATGAGTTCGTCGGGGTCAATGGGTTTTAGCAAATAGTCCACCGCCGAAAACTTAAAGGCCTTGATGGCAAAAGCATCGGAAGCGGTAGTGAAGATCACTTGCGCAGCTAACGCTTCTCCGAGAATTTCCAAAATATCAAAGCCGCTTCCATCTTTCAATTGGATGTCCAAAAAGACAACATCGGGTTGTATTTTTTTCAAGAGTTTAGTGCCTGTCACTACCCCAACGGCTTCGCCGATGATTTCCACATCTGGACAATATTCTGCTAAGTCTTCTTTTAAAGTTGCTCTGGCTTGTGCGACATCATCTACGATTACAGCAGTTAACTTCATTGGTATTTTTTATTTATATCAATAGCTTGAGAAAATGTAAAGTTAACATTTGTATCGAATCAATTTTGCTAATCCACCACCAAACCATCAAAACCATCCAGCCTGCTAACTGTTAGTCCACTATGGATTGGATAAAAGAAAATATATGGTTTATCCTGTTTTTTATTTGGAGCTTCCCGATGGGATATTATCGCAGTCGTTTTAGGAAAATAGTTTACGAAACGGATGATTGGAAAATCAACATCAAGCCGTGGTTCCTCAAAGAAATGAAAGGATTATTTGGAAATCTTTTTCCTACCAACGAAGCATATCTTAAAATGCGTAATTTCTACAGATTTTATCTGGTAGTGTATCTTGGATTATTTTTGCTGTGGAGGTACGGGTGATAAAAAAATACGCAGCATACAGATGCTCGCAAAAACTATTACGGTACTGGGGGATATGTCAGCATCTAATGTTGATGCGCAACCACCTAAACCTCAGAAACATCCCTCTCTAATCCGAGAGGTCATTGGGGAAGGAATAAAAATTCCCGGTCGAAAAGTTAACTACGTCTT
>JBCCJE010000327.1:0-6223 GCA_039027925.1 Bacteroidota bacterium | reverse complement strand
CGGAAGTCATACTTATGCTAAGGGGGATGACCAATATCCAGAATTTTGTCCACCTTATTTAGTGAAAGGAAAAGGATGTCGAGTTTGGGATTTGGATGGAAATGAATTCATTGAATATGGTATGGGATTACGTGCTGTGAGTTTGGGACATGCTTATGATCCGATCACTTGGGCAGCTTGCCAGCAGATGAACTTAGGAAGTAATTTTGCTCGACCTGCTACAATTGAGTACGAAGCAGCTAAGGCATTTTTAGAAATGGTGCCAGAAGCTGAGATGGTGAAGTTTGCAAAAAATGGATCAGATGCTACGACAGCAGCAATCAAATTAGCAAGAGCTTATACTGGTAAAAAGAAAGTTGCCATTTGTGGGAATCATCCATTCTTTTCTATAGATGATTGGTTTATAGGAACTACTGCGGTGAATGCTGGAATTCCTTGTGAGGTGACTCAGATGACCGTAAAATTCGAATACAATAATATTGAAAGTGTTATTCAATTATTTGATACTTATTCCGATGAGATTGCATGCTTCATCATGGAACCAGAGAAGTACGATTCATTGGATATGGATTTTTATAATCAATTAAAACAGCTTTGTCGAGAGCGAAATACGCTACTCATTTTAGATGAAATGATCACAGGGTTCCGATGGCATAATGGAGGAGCGCAAACTTTATATAACCTAGATCCTGATCTATCTACTTTTGGAAAAGCAATGGGGAATGGATTTTCAATTGCTGCTTTGGCAGGTCGAAAAGAGATTATGGAACTGGGGGGGATATATCATAATAAAGAAAGGGTTTTCCTATTATCTACGACCCACGGAGCAGAGCATCATTCTTTGGCAGCGATGATGGCAGTCATTGAGATTTATCAAGAAAATGATGTCATCGGTCATTTAAAAACTCAAGGGGAAAGATTAAGAAATGGCTTACTCCGATTGATTGAAGAGAATAACTTGAAAGGATATGTAGGTATTCATGGACATCCTTCTTGTTTAGTTTTTTCTACCAGGGATCAAATGAAACAACCTTCACAGCCTTATCGAACATTACTTTTACAAGAGTTAGTAAAGCGGGGGGTCATTGCGCCTAATATTGTAATCAGCTATTCACATCAAGAAAAAGATATTGACCAAACGATTGCCATCTTTTCTGAGGCACTAAAAGTTTACAGAAAGGCATTAGATGAAGGCGTAGGTAAATATTTAGTGGGGCGGGCTGTTCAGCCAGTTTATAGAAAATGGAATCACAAGCAATATTCCCTTTCATAGATTATGGTAGTCATTCCTCAAAATAGTTTATTGATTGGTGAACGGATTCATGCTCTAGCTGAGCAACTTTATCCTATTTGTAGGAGTATTACTGGAAATGGCGTTAGAGAAACGCTACGATTACTTCAAGAAGAGATTCCACTTCAAATATTTGAAGTGCCTTCAGGAACTCAGGTGTTTGATTGGACAGTTCCCGAAGAGTGGAATATCCGAGATGCATGGGTGAAGAATGAACAAGGGGAAAAGATTATTGATTTTAAAAAACATAATCTGCACTTATTAAATTACAGTATTCCAATTCATCAAAAAGTAACTTTAAAAGAACTTAAAAAACATCTCTATACCTTACCACAACAACCCGATTTAATTCCATACAAAACATCTTACTATCAGAAAAATTGGGGCTTT
Organism: Bacteroidota bacterium; assembly: GCA_039027925.1. Lineage (GTDB taxonomy): Bacteria > Bacteroidota > Bacteroidia > Chitinophagales > Saprospiraceae > CAJQQY01. The sequence goes on along the minus strand of JBCCJE010000327.1, from coordinate 4,542 downwards.
TGTTGCACTCACCATCTAATGGAATCCTTAGAGGAAGGAGCTTATGAAGTATATATAGATTCTAGTTTGGAAAAGGGAAGTTTGACTTATGGAGAATTTTTTATTCCAGGAGAAAGTAAGGAAGAAATCGTTTTTACGGCACATATCTGTCATCCATCATTAGCTAATGATAACTTAGCTGGAATTGGAGTGATAACGGAATTAGCTAAGTATTTAAGTGGAAAAAGTAATAAATACTCATATCGCTTTATATTTATACCAGGGACCATAGGTTCAATTACTTGGTTAGCTCAAAATCAAGATAAGATTCCAAATATAAAATGCGGAATTGTAGCGTCATTGTTAGGAGATAGTGGTGCGTTTGCCTATAAAAAAAGTAGACAAGGGAATGCAGAAATAGATTTCCTAGTGGAATATGTTTTAAAAAACTCAGGCTACGATTTTCAAACTCTTGATTTCATTCCTTATGGATACGACGAAAGACAATTTTGCTCACCTGCTTTTAATTTAGCCTTTGGAAATTTGACTCGTTCACAATTTGGAGCGTATCCTGAATATCATACTTCAGGTGATAATTTGGATTTAGTTCAACCTCAATTTTTAGCAGAAAGTTTTGATGTCTATCGAAGTTTGGTAGATGTCTTTGAAGAGAATGAATATTATGTGAATCTACAACCTCATTGTGAGCCTCAACTTGGCAAACGTGGTTTGTACGATGCCATCGGTGGAGACTCTAATAGTAAAGCATCACAAATGGCAATGCTTTGGGTGTTGAATTATTCTGATGGAAAACATAGCTTGCTAGAGATCGCTGAACGATCGGGATATAACCTAACAGTTATCGAACGGGTAGTTGAAATCCTAGTTGGGAAAGGATTGTTGGAAAAAATGGCTTAGCCCTGCTGGGACTACCTTTCTGGGGTTGTGTATGTTTTAGTTATATCAGGTTGTCTAGAGCATCTCTCATAGCAACTCAGATATGCCAAATCTTTGAGATTTGGCATATCTTCAGATCAAATTTATGTGACTGAAATATGCCTGCCCCTACCGAGGTAGCGCCGTATTGAATTTGGCTTTGCCAACAGCCTAGCACACAGCAGGAAGACTATACAAAATTTGTACTTTCAAAACGTCTCCAACTTACGCTTGATATTCTGAATCACCCGCCCTCTATTTTGAGTTGCCTTCTTAATAAACGCTTCGGTAACTGCAAGACTCTTATCATACTTCGAAGACCAAAGAATCATTTCAACCAAAATCGGAATAAGATCTTTCCCCTTTGGGGTGAGAGTGTATTCTTTTTGGGTTCTTATTTTTTCATATACCCTAGAGGTCACAATTTCGGCAGCTTCCAATTTCTTCAGTCGGTCGGATAAAATATTGGTAGCGATCCCTTCCTTGGATTGAAGGAACTCTTTGTAGAATCTTTTTCTTTCAAAAACTAAATCACGAATAATTAACAAACTCCATTTGTCTCCCAAAAAATCAAGCGCGAAACTAATGGGGCAATCTGAACGAGGAACTTTTTTCTTCATAAACACTTGTTTTTTGCAAGTGAGTGTTTTATATTTGCTTCACTTGCTTTTTACAAGTTATAAAAATTCTATTAAATGTTTTAAAAATTAAAAAAATGAGTGTGTTAAAAATTGATCTCGAAAAGCTCAGGAAGAGCAGTTGGTCTGAGCAAGAAACAAAGCATGTGGAATTGGTACTTGACTTCGTTCAAAACCTAATGAACGATCATAACTTTGATTACGTGATGGATAAGTTTGGTCAAGGTTCTTACATCCAACACAACCGAGGTATGCTCGACGGTGTACAAGGAGTGGTAGAATATGTAAGTGGTTTTGTCAAGCGGTTTCCTGACTTTACTTATGATGTCAAACATATCTACGTAGATGGGCAGTACGTCATTTTTCATTCTCATTCTACTGCCAACAAAAAAGATAGAGGCAACCCCAATAAAGGGTTTAACATCATGGATACTTGGAAGGTAGAGGAGGGTCAATTGGTAGAGCATTGGGATGCCATTCAGCCCATCAACGGTTTTATGCGGCTATACGCTGTCATGGCTGGTGGTTCTGTAAAAAACGAAAATACTTTGTTTTAGGAGGAGAGGATAAGGGAAATTAGGGACAAAAATTTTTCCTCCTAATACTTGCATTTTGCAAGCATTAGGAAATAGAAAAATGATGATTGCTAGACCATACGTCAGAGAAGTAGCGTCTAGCAATCCAAAGTTCGCTCCGCTTTTGAGCAGTATCAAACTTCCGTTACTCCAACTTATATTTTTCCTTCACGGCGAGTCTTCTCTCCTTATCCGTCAATGTACAATTGCCCCCAAACTGACTACCAAAAATCTGGTAGCCATACCTAATACAATGAATCCTATCCAAAAGCATTTCGAAAGGTGTCTGATTCAGATTGCCAGATCGAACGGCGTCGTGAAGAACGGGAAGATAGGCTTCCATTTTTTCGATGGAAGAATGTTGGATGACCGCCCACATGCTGGACTCTAGTTGTTTTCCCACTAAGTCTTTACCAATGTATCGCCCGTATTTTTTGTAAAGCGAATCTATCAGCATCATGTTTTTTTCGTCGAGGGGTGTTTGCTTACTCCAATCAACTGGCGTACTTTTTCTGTACAGTTGATCGGCTTCTCCGATCTCGTGCATTAGCTTCACCAACTCAATATCCAAGTTATGATCGGTAGCGTATTTTTTTACATCAAAAATATCCTTTCCTCTTTTTGATTTTCCACAGTCGGCGTAGAAGGGAAGAAAAACTTCGGGAATGGAGTTGGTGAGATTCTCTACGGTTTTTTCTCCAAAGGCTTCGATGTACTCACAAATAGCATCGCTATCAAGTGCTATCGCTTTTTGAAAAGGAATAGAAACGTACGCCTTGGGCTCATCGAGGTAAAGGAAAGCAGCGGTAAAATTCCAGTAGTCAGCGTAGGTGTAATCTAGTCCTTTTTCTTGTAGTTGCTTCACGGAGGCTTCCAAAATGTAAGTGCCTTTGGAATAATCCTCATCGGAAACACCCGTTCTCTGAATAGGTTGGTAGGTCAAAATTTTACTATCAAAATTACTTACAGTAAAAATGATTTGCTTACGTTGAGAAAAAGATAGATTTTGTAACAACGTAATTGCGAGAATAACTAAGATTGTTTTTTTCATTATTTTTATTTTTTTGACAAAGTAAAGCGTAAAATGAAACCTATCCTTCTAGGAAAAAATAAAGATCAACCAACGAAAAACTAAAATGCTTAACGAAAACTTAATGCGTTATTCTAAAAGCCTAATTCCTCGTATTTTTATCCCTGATGATTTCTAGTATAAAAAAACATCATTGGATAATTATTGCTGCAACGCTGACCGTTGTCGTACTGGGAGGTATGCAGATGAATTGGATATTTAGCATCAACCAATTTCAAGAAAGGGCATTGCACAGAGACTTGAAAAGTGTGGCGCCGATGATTACTTTACACCTAGAGTTGGACAGCTTGTTTTCTGCAGCTAAAATCATCAGTAGAGAAGATTCGATACCCATCTCATTCGTAGAGCACACCATTGACTCCATGATTCGGGATAAGGGAATTTTACAAACCTACTACTACGCTATTTTCCAAGAAACCTCCAATGGTATCTATCACAGCAATCACGAAGGCTACGAATCGGCCTTGAGAAATTCTACCTACAAGTATTGCCTATCCTGTATCACTACTATTCAGGTGGACGACGATGATCTCGAATTGGATGATAAAAAGAAATCAGACTTTACTTTTTTGAGAGAGGTGAAGGGTACCAAGAATGCCAAGGAGCAACTGGCAAGGGAAGAATACCTGTGGTTAAGTTTGCACATTCCTCACCGTTCTTTTTTTACGCACAAGGAATTGTGGGGACTTTTTGCGCTCACCATCGGTTTGGTAGGGGTTCTAATTGGGTTGTTTTCCTATACTATTTGGGCATGGTCTCGACAAAAAAAAATGAGTCAAGTCAAGGATGATTTTTTCAATAATATGACCCACGAGTTTAAGACCCCTTTGAGTTCTATCCGATTAGCCACCAGAGTGCTCCAACAAAATCCTAATGGCAATAAAAAGTCCATCTACCTTGATCTGATTGAAAATGAAAGTAAAAGACTAGAGGGGCAGGTAGATAAAATTCTTCAGCTTTCGAGTATCGAATCCCACCAGATGGCTCTGGAAAAAGAATCTATCGGGATTCATCCCTTGATTGAGGAAGCGATTCGGAGATTGAAGTTGGTTGTCGAACAAAAAAACGCAAATGTAAATGTATTGTTAAAACTTCGAGATGATACCATCCTCGGAGACAAAAATCATCTCTCCAATTGCATTTATAACTTGGTTGAAAACGCGCTGAAGTACGCTGGCAAATCTCCCCAAATTCTCGTTACTACTTTTGAAAAAAATGGTATCAAATCTATTTCCATCAAAGACAACGGAGTCGGTATTCCGAAAGAATTTCACAAGGAAATATTTGATCGTTTTTTCCGAGCCCAAAAAAATGACCGCTATCG
>JBCCJE010000326.1:0-6235 GCA_039027925.1 Bacteroidota bacterium | reverse complement strand
CCGCTTTGCAGATTGGTTGTAACAATCAAAATACAACTTTGATCGGAGCGGGGTCTAGTGTAGGCGCAAATTTTATTTACGAGTGGACTACCCCAGACGGAGTGATATTATCGGGTAGCAATACCTTAACTCCTCAGATAGCAGCGGCAGGAACTTACCAAATCGTGGTTACTGATATTTCCAATGGATGTACTGCGAGTGATATGGTAGAAGTCACCCAAGATACGACTACGCCCATTGCCGATGCAGGAGCTTCCTCTGACCTAACTTGTAGTATTTCACAGATAGAATTAGATGGCAATGGTTCAAGTACGGGAACTGGCGTTTCCTACCTGTGGACTACCCTAAATGGAAATATACTCGCCAATGAAACTACCCTGAATCCAATTATAAATTTAGCTGGCACCTACGAATTAATCGTAACTGGATCAAACGGATGTACTTCGAGTGATTTGGTAACTATTAATGAAAATATCGCAGAACCCACTGCCGCTATCATCGCTCCTAACTCCCTGAATTGTAATTCGCCTACTGTTACTTTGGTCGGGGCAGGTTCAAGTGCAGGGTCTAATTTTTCTTATTTCTGGACATCACAAAATGGGATAATTGTTGGTGGGGAAACTACCCTCAATCCCGAAGTAGCCGCCGCTGGAACTTACCAATTAATAGTCACGGATAATGATAATGGCTGTACTTCGGAGGCAACGGTCAACGTCGTGGAAGATTTCACTACTCCCACGGCGGACGCTGGCACTGCTGCTAATTTATCCTGTAGTACCTCACAAATTTTATTGGATGGAAGTAGTTCGAGTACGGGGGCTGGTTTTACCTATTTATGGAGTACACAAGACGGAAATATTTTAAGTGACGAAACGACTCTGAATCCAACCGTTAATCTAGCAGGTACTTATCTTTTGGTAGTGACTGCTCCAAATGGCTGTTCCTCCATTTCAGCAGTTACGGTCAACGGTAGTTTTGCTGAACCCGTGGCGTCGGCGGTCTCCGCTACGCCGTTGAGTTGTGCCACCAATCAGGTATCGCTCGATGGGGGAGGATCAACCACGGGAGCAAATATCACGTACTTGTGGACTACTTCAAATGGAAATATCCTTTCGGGCGAAACGACCCTAAATCCAATAGTTGATGAAGTGGGGACTTACGAATTATTAGTAACCAATACCGATAACGACTGTACTGCTACTTCAGTTGTTGAAGTGAGTGAAGATGTTGCACCACCGACGGCTAACGCAACTGCTCCGATGCCACTCACCTGTACCGAGACCACCGTTTTGTTAGATGGAGTAGGTTCGAGTACGGGGGGAAATTTTACTTACCTATGGACTACTCAAAATGGAAGTATCGTCGGTGGTTCAACTACCCTTACCCCGGAAGTGAGCGAAGCGGGTACTTACGAAATTCTAGTAACGAATACTGATAATGGTTGTACGCAGACTGCCTCAATTGAGGTAGTGATTGATGGGGATGTACCGCTATCCAACGCGGGCATTGCGGAAGATTTGACCTGTGAGGTATTGCAGTTGACTTTAGATGGAGAAGGTTCTACGGGAGCTAACTTTACGTATCTGTGGACGACCTCAGATGGAAATATCCTTGCGGACGAAACGACTTTGAATCCATTGATTAACCAAGTGGGAACGTACCAACTTCTAGTGACCGATACCGATAACGGATGCTCTGCGACTTCCACGGTGACGGTCAACGAAAATATTGAAGTATCTACTCTGCAAATTGATTCTATACCTAATCTAACGTGTACGACCACAGAAGTTGAGTTAAGTCTTAACAATACTTCTACAAGTGGAAATTTTACCTACTCGTGGACAACTCCAAATGGAAATATTGTCTCTGGGGAAAATACTTTAACGCCTACCGTGAGCCAAATCGGTGAATATATTTTAGAAACCACTAACCTCACGAATGGCTGTACTTCTACTGTTGCCGTAACGGTGGATATTGACGATCAAGTTCCAATTGCGGATGCAGGCTCTGTGTCGGAGGTAAACTGTAATAATTTGGAAGTAGCGTTGGATGGAAGCGGCTCTGCCACGGGTGCTAACTTTACCTACACGTGGACGACTCAAGATGGAAACATCATTGCGGACGAAACAACACTCAATCCAATAGTGAGTATCGCAGGTAATTATCAATTGTTAGTAACAGATACCGACAATGGTTGTACTGCGGTTGCCGATGTTTTTGTTGAAGAAGATTTTGTAGAACCAACGGTGAACGCAGGTAATCAACAAACATTGAGTTGTACCCAAACTGTTTTACAACTGAACGGAAATGGAAGTAGTATTGGAAATAATTTCGAATACCTCTGGACCACTCCAAACGGAAATATCACCTCTGGCGAAAATACTTTGACCCCCGAAATTAACTCTCCTGGAGAATATGTTTTGGAAATCGTCAATACTGAAAATGGATGTGCCGCCTCGGCTTCCGTAATAATTGCTCAGGATAGCGATGTACCCGTAGCCGATGCGGGAACCGATGATTTGTTGAATTGTAATATCACTAGCCTAGTTTTGGATGGTACTAACTCCTCGTCGGGTGTTGCGTTCTCCTACGAGTGGACGACCCAAAATGGTAATATTGTTTTTGGTGAAAATACCACTAACCCAGCAATCAACGCAGCGGGAATTTATCAATTGGTGGTTACTAACAATACTAATGGATGTACCTCGCTTTCGACGGTAGCAATTACTTTGGATGATGTACCACCCGTTTCGGAGGCTGGAAGTGCGCAATTTTTGAGTTGTACCAACAATAGTTTAACACTGGATGGAAGTGGTTCTAGCGCAGGTGCTGACTACACTTATCAATGGATAACCCAAGACGGAAATATTCTGTCTGGGGGAAATACCTTGACCCCAGAAATCAACGCAACGGGTACTTACGAATTAGTGGTTACTTCCCTAATCAATGGATGCACTACCTCCGATGTAGTAGAAATTGCACAGGATAGTAGTCTGCCCATTGCGGATGCGGGAGCTGGTTTTGCAATTACTTGTGAAGTCATTGAAGGAAGTTTAGATGCAACAGCATCGGTCGTTAACAATGATATTACATTTGCTTGGACAACCCAAGACGGGAATATTGTTTCGGGAGAAAATACCTTAACGCCATTTGTAAATCAGGCTGGAATTTACCAATTGACGCTCACGAATACCGTCAATGGCTGCACCGCTGTTTCTTCGGTTACGATTGCAAATAATGATAGCGAACCAACTGCCGAAGCTGGAATCACGCAGGAGTTGAACTGCTTTGATGAGTCTGTCATTTTAAATGGTGCTACTGCTAGTACAAGTCCTTCGTTGATTTATTTATGGACGACTCCGAACGGGAGTATTTTATCAGGAGAAAATACCTTAAATCCCGAAGTGGACGGAGCGGGTCTCTATGAATTATTGATTACCAATACTGCCACGGGATGTACTTCGGTAGATCAAGTGACCATCACCGAAAATCAAGAAGCACCCATTGCCGATTCGGGGCCTTCTTTCGAACTTAATTGTACGCAACCATCTGCTACCTTGGATGGAAGTGGAAGCAGTACGGGTATCAATTTTATTTACCAATGGACTACACCCAATGGAAATATCGTTTCGGGAGAAAATACCCTGACCCCTGAAGTAAATCTACCGGGGAATTACGATTTGACGGTAACCAACTTAGCGAACGGATGTACCGAAATCCAATCCGTGACCATTACCGAAAATATAGATTTACCAACGGCAGATGCAGGTACGGCGGAGGAATTGACTTGTGTCGTAACCGACCTAACTTTGAATGCGGGAAACTCTTCCGTAGGGGCTGAGTTCGAATACCAATGGACGACCACAGATGGAAATATCCTTACGGGAGCAACTACTTTGAATCCAGCAATTAATGATCCCGGAACTTACATTTTGCTAGTCACCAACACCACCAACAACTGTACAGCTACCGACGAGATTACCGTAGCAGAGGAGGTAGCAACACCCGTAGCCGATGCGGGAGCACAAGGTTTGCTGACTTGTGGAGTTACGGAAACCCAGTTGGATGGTAGCAATTCAAGTGCGGGTACGGATTTTATTTACACTTGGACAACCAACGATGGAATTATTCTCTTTGGTGAAAATACGACCGCACCGACCATTGGAGGTACGGGTACTTACGAATTGATCGTGACTAATGCCATCACAGGATGTACTTCCAACGATTTTGTAGATGTACTGTTAGATGGAAATATTCCAGATGCAATAGCTACTCCCGATGGCGTACTCAACTGCAATGAGACGACTATAACCCTGAATGGAACTAACTCTTCCGCTGGCGCAAATTTCACTTACCAATGGACTACCCTAAATGGTATTATCATTGCTGGCGAAACCACCACTACTCCAACGGTAAGTTCCGTAGGTGAATATACTTTAGTAGTGACTGATAATGACAACGGGTGTACCAACTCAACCACCATCACGGTCGAAGATGACTTCGAAGCACCTACGGTAAATATAGATCAGACTGGAGCAACCGCCTTAGATTGCAACACTTCAAGTATCATCTTAGATGGTTCAGCATCCCAACCATTAGGAAATCTTGCCTACGCTTGGACGACTACGAATGGTAATATCATTTCGGGAAGTAATGCGCCAAATCCAGAGGTAGATGATGCGGGAGAATATACTTTGGCAGTCACTAATTTAACGAACGGATGTACTGCGACGACCTCCATTACGATTACGCAAGACTTAGCTGTACCCGTGGTAAATATTGCAATGCCTTTTGTGTTGACGTGTGATTTGACGGAGACTGATCTCGATGCTAACAATTCATCTACAGGAACTAATTTTTCGTACCAATGGATTACAAATACTGGAAATATCGTAGCGGGAGGAAATACGTTGACCCCTACCATCAATCAAAGTGGAACTTACCAACTGACCATAATTGACCTGACCAATAGTTGTGAAAATACCTCTACGATTACGGTTACGGAAAATACCACCCCTCCAGTTGCAGAAGCTGGGATTGCTGATATTTTGGATTGTCAAATTACCGAAGTAACGCTCGACGGTTCAGGTTCTTCCTTGGGAAATAATATCACTTACGAATGGGGTACTCCCTCTGGAAATATTATCTCAGGAATTAACTCGACTGCACCGACCGTAAATGCAGCAGGTAGTTATTCGATCATCGTAACCGATACTCAAAATGGATGTACCGCTTCCGATGTTGTCCTTGTTGAGGAGGACGAAAATGTACCTTCGGATATATTATTTTCTTTGACCCTTCCAGATTGCTTTGGCGACTTAGGAGCAATTAATATCCAAACGGTGGCAGGAGGAACAGCACCTTATCTCTACTCCATTGATGGGGTGAATTTTTACAGCGGGTCAAATTTTGCCGTTGAATCAGGTAATTACACCTTGTATGCGCAAGACGCTTCGGGATGTGAATTGCAAACTGACCTAGAGATTCCTACACCACCAGTAGTGAGCGTTTTTGTAAATCCCGAAGTGACCATTGAGTTAGGCGAAAATTATCAGATAGAGACCGTAACGAATATTCCTTCCTCCGAAATTGCGGGAGTAGAATGGTTGCCCAACTTTAGATTATCGTGTACTGATTGTTTAAATCCAATAGCCGAAGGCTTAAAAGAAGCCACCACTTACACCGTAACGGTTACTAACATCTACGGATGTAAAACTTCTGCCTCCATCACCATCCAAGTTGATCGAGCGCGAAATATCTTTATTCCCAATGTTTTCACTCCCAATAATGATGGACAAAATGACGTCTTTATGATTTTTGCTGGAAAAATGGATCAAATCAAAACGGTGCATACCTTCCAAATTTATGATAGATGGGGCGAGCAAGTATATCGTCAAGATGATTTTATGCCAATGGATCCAGTTTACGGTTGGGATGGTACGCTCCGAGGAAAAACTCTGAACCCACAAGTATTCGTATATTATGCGGACATTGAATTTATTGATGGGTATAGAGAAAGGTTTGAAGGAGATGTGGCTTTGAAGAGATGATTTTCTTTGATTTGCAAGAGGGAAGAGGGAAGAGGGATGAGAGATGGGAAGATCCTAAAAATCATAAATAATCAGCGTTAAAAAATGGGGAGTAGAGAGCGATAAAAGATCAGTAGTAAGTTAATAAACAGGTATGTCTGAAAAAGAAATATTTGCAATAGGAAAGTGGGAAACTCCTGAGTCAT
>JBCCJE010000325.1:0-6241 GCA_039027925.1 Bacteroidota bacterium | reverse complement strand
GGGACAACACATTTTTACATAATAATTAGCTAATATTTACAACGAAAATTTGGTTTGATTTAGCGGATGGGAAATCATTATTTACCAAATTTACCATTTTATTAACGTACGCAAAAACCAAATGTTGATGTTCCGAACGAACGAATTTTCTTTCTTAATCCCTTAACCTAATTTTTACCCGATAGATTTTTCGTAAAGGCGATAAGTCTTGGAGACCTCACTTTTGATGTTTTTTAGCTCCCGATTCATCATATCGTTTGTTTCTAAAATCCAAGAAGCTTCTCCACCTACAAAGCCCTTTTCTTTTGCTTTTTCGGTGAGCCTTGCGTAAAAACAAACGCCAATTCCCAACGATCTGTACTGCTCTAAAATACCTAAAGTCAACACTCGTAAAGATTTGATTTTCGATTTTCCAAATAGAATTTTAAATATTCCGGTAGGAAATAATCTACCCTTTTTCACATTAATGAGTACTTCGTTCAGATTGGGTAAACAAAGGGTGAAACCAATTAATTTTTTATCTTTTTCCGCTACTAATACAAAATCCTTATCCATCAGGAGTTTCATATCTTTGGCTACGTAGTCGAACTCCTTTTCGGTCATCGGAACAAATCCCCAGTTTTTATCCCACGCTTGATTATAAATATCTTTGATTTTTTTGACCTCATTTTTAAAGTCTTTGAGATTGATAGTGCGAATGGTAATACCATTCCTATTGAGCCTTTCCTCTATTTTTTTAGCCAAAGCAAGCACTCTGTCGGGAATAGTTGCTATATCAAACCAGTAGGCTAGTAAATCCATTTTTTTTACAAACCCTACGTTTTCCAAAAGACTACCGTAGTAGGGTTTGTTATAAGTCATCATGATTTGAGGAGAGGCTTCAAATCCTTTGATGAGTGTACCGAGAGGATCATTTGTGGAAAAATTGACTGGACCAATGACATTTTCGATGCCTTTTGATTTTAAAAATTCGAAGGCTGCACCAAAAAGTGCTTGGCTCACTTGGTCATCATCAATAGCATCGAAGAAGCCAAAGAAGCCATCATTTCTTTGGGTGTAGTCAATGTGATTTTGATTGTGAATACTAGCTATGCGTCCTACGATTTCTTCACCCGAGTAGGCCAAGAAAAGTTGGAACGTGATGTGCGCATGCGAAGGATGCTTACCACGGGTGAGCATATCTCGTTGAGCCATAAAAATTTCGGGAACATAATTCTTATCCGCCTGATACAATTCGTGTGGAAAGTCTATGAATTGTCGCAGTTGCCTTTTGGTTTCGACGGGTATGATTTTGATCATAGTTGGTTGTTGTTGCTAGTGCGGGGTGAAGGTTGAGCATTGCAGGTTGCGAGTTGCGGATTTTTTTCTTAACCCGTAAACTCGCAACCCGTACCTCGTAAAACTTACTTCAAAACTTTAGCCGCAACGTTGCTACCAGAAGCGTATCTCCCGATGCGCAACTGCTTCGCAATCTTATCCATTTTTTCTACTGCAAAATCAATTTGATCCTTGGTGTGAGTGGCCATTAAAGAAAATCTAATCAAACTTGCATCCGCAGGGACAGCGGGAGAAACAACGGGATTAACGAATACCTGCTCGTCGAGTAGCAGCTTCGTAAACTCAAAAGTTTTGACATTATCGCGAATGTATATCGGTAGGATAGGGGTTTGGCTTTCACCAGTTTCGAATCCTAATTCTTTCAGACGTCTCGATGCGTACCGCGTATTTTCCCACAAAGTATCAATTCTCCAAGGTTCGGAAATGATAATATCAAGCGCAGCGGAAGCACTCGCTACCGAGGCAGGGGTAGCACTTGCACTAAAAATCAAAGCGCGGGCATTGTGCTTCAAGTAATTGATAACGGATTCGTCCGCAGCCACAAAACCACCCAAAGAAGCAAGCGACTTACTGAACGTACCCACAATCATATCCACCTCATCGGTCAGTCCAAAATAGTCGGCAGTTCCTCTTCCTTGTCTTCCAAGTACCCCTACGGAATGTGCATCATCCACCACGGTAGTAGCATCATACTTTTTAGCGAGTCGGACTATTTCGGGAAGATTGGCAATATCGCCTTCCATACTAAAGACACCGTCCACTACGATGAGCTTAATCACATCGTCGGGTAGAGCGGCCAGTCTTTTTTCCAAGCTAGTCATATCGTTGTGTTTGAATTTGACAACTTTAGAAAAATTCAAGCGAGTACCTTCGTAGATAGAAGCATGGTCGGATTCGTCAATGAGGACATAATCGTGTCTGCCAGTCAAAGTTCCTACTACTCCCAAATTAGCTTGAAAGCCCGTAGAGAAAATCAAGGCAGCTTCTTTACCCAGAAATTGGGCAAGTTTGGCTTCTAGTTCGATGTGAATATCAAGTGTTCCATTCAAAAATCGAGATCCTGCACAGCCTGAGCCGTACTTTTCGATAGCTTTGGTGGACGCTTCCTTGATGTAGGGATGATTAGTCAGTCCAACGTAGCTGTTGGAGCCAAACATTAAAATTTCTTTTCCGTTGATAGTGACGACAGTATCTTGGTCAGATGCGATAGGTCGGAAATAGGGATAAATGCCTTCTTCTTCTAAAACAATGTTGGTATCGAAGGCTTTCATTTTTTTGTAAAAAAGGTTCTTATTCATAACAGTTCGTTGAGACCACACGAGGAGTAATTCCCCTGAGTATTGTGGCGAAGTAGCATCACAAGGCTTATCTCACTTGTGATACTGCATCAAGATTTAGCAATTGATCAATTTGCAAAAATATTTTCAGCGGATTTAAACCTGTGAATTATGATTTTGGCAGTAGCTTAATTTTTTGTTTTGTAAGATTACTAAAAAATCATAATTCAACGGGCGGACTTAACATAAATAATAATGAGAAGACCCCATTCAGATTGAATACGAAACGTAAATGCTAAATGGTTGGTTTTTGTTCAAAAAAAAATTCGTGCAAAATTAGGGTATTTTTTACTTTTTTGTTGCAGAATTGGTAGGAGAATTCGCCAGAGGTGTTTTTGGCATTTTTTCTAACAAAAAATTGGAAAGTAGATTTAAGCTATCGGTATTAATGATATCCACGCCCTGATTCAGCATGGTTTCCCAGACAAAAGTATCTTCGGGACTTTTCCAAAGCCTGAATTTTTTCCCTTCCTGATGAATCTTTTGGGCGAGTTGGTTCATCTTCTCCAATTTTTCTTTATTTGGTTTTTTGGAGAAAATAGACCATCCGCACACTTTAGAAAATTTATCGCTAATCATCGGCATCAACTCCGGCGCATAATTTTTACCAATATCCCGAATCCGCCCGTCAACCTGTACAAATCTTTTCTTTTCTGCTAGTACTTTTTCTATGGGTCGGTGTCCGCTGAGGATGATACTCACGGCGCTCGGATATGCTACATTTTCTTCCCAGTAGGTCAGCATCTCTTCGTAGGGTTGGAGTACTTCTTTGAGTTTGGCGTAGGTTCTATTTTTATTGGTTTTGATATCAATCATCAGTTGGATAGGACTATCCGAGGTAGGAAAAAAACGACCATTGCTTCGGCGGTAGCCATCGAAAAGCGGTGCCAGATACAGTTTAGTAAGCGTTCTTTCTTTATTGGGAAAAATGGGCCGAAGGTGGTTGACGTAAAGTTCTCCATTAATCAAATGCACATCTACTTCGATGGAAGTAAATCCCTCGGCGAGCGCATCAAAAAGCGGGGTAGGATGCTCGTAGTCATTATGGGCGTGCGCTTGAAATAATGGCGTAACAAAGTTTAAATCAGGAAAGTCTTTAACATGAGAGGGGGAGTTTTTCATGGGAGTTTTGCTCAACATTAATACTAAAAAAGATAAACTAAACTTTGCCAAAACATTCACTTTAAAAAATGAATTCATTGGATCGTTGATTTGGTTAATCGGGGGCAAAGGTATTGTTACAAGGTAAATTTCTTATTTTTCAAAAGTTATGTTGAGTTGAACCTTTGTTCTTTCCAATTAAGGCAAATCATATTCCAAGTGCACGCCATTAAACAAAAAAGTTTTTGCGAAAAACGTATCCGCAAAAACTTTTGGAAATTTCGTGGAGCTGCCGGGAGTTGAACCCGGGTCCAGACAAAGCCTCCGAGAGCCTTCTACATGCTTAGTTACTATTTGATTTTCGAGCAACAACAAGGAAGTAACCAACCCGCATTGTTGCCTTATTCTCTGAGATTTCGTTTTGTAGTCGAGACCTCCTACGCCACTAGCCTAAGGAGTTATGATATGCGGCACGTTGTATATTAGGCGTCAAACGCACGGCACAAAGGCTTAGTAATTACCTAGAATTACGCAGCCATGGCTAATCTATGATTGCCATGTAAAAGTTGTTAATTATCATTTGTTGACGGAGTGAATAATTATGCTCCGACATGCTTACTAACAGAACTACTTTCCTGTCGATTCCAGTCAGCCCCGATTTTAATGAAGAATTAAAAATTAATAATGAATAATTTTTTTCCTTCGATCTCAAAAACACTTTTGTTTTTGAGGAGTGCAAAAGTAATAACAATAATAGGGAATGTAAAGTTTCCGTGTAGTGGATTTTGGGGGCGATGGATAGTACCAATGAATAATGAATAATGAATAATGAATAATGAATAATGAATAATGAATAATGATAATGACAATAGCAATGTGCAATGGCATTGTCAATGTACAATAGTTTCAATATTGGATATACCTTCAACCGATGCTAAAAAATGAAACTAAAAAAAATACGGAATCGTTAGCAATCCTGTATATTCGCAGCCGAATTTCTAATTATGAGTTTTGAGCCTGCCCGATGCAGGTGGGGTCAAAATGCGTTATTCAAAATTAATCAATGACGGATAAAAAAAAATACTTAGTCACTTCTGCCTTACCTTATGCCAACGGGGAATTGCACCTCGGACACTTGGCGGGGGCGTACCTGCCAGCCGATATTTATGTTCGATATTTGAGATTGCAGGGGAAGGATGTCGTTTACATTTGTGGTTCGGATGAGCACGGTGCGGCGATTACTTTGCGCGCCAAAAAGGAAGGGATTGCTCCTCGTGATATTATTGACAAATACCACGAATTGAATAAAAAAACTTTCGAGCGACTCGGTATTTCGTTTGATTATTACCACCGAACGAGTGCGCCACTTCACCACGAAACGGCTCAGGATTTTTTTAAAAAATTATTGGAAAAAGGGGACGAATTTGAAGTAAGAGAAAGCGAACAATACTACGATGAAGGATTTAATCAGTTTTTGGCGGATCGCTACATCATCGGTACTTGCCCCAACTGTGGCCACGACGAAGCCTACGGCGATCAATGTGAGAACTGCGGAAAAGATCTTTCGCCTACCGAACTCATCAATCCCAAATCTACGCTTAGTGGAAAAACGCCCATCCTCAAACCTACTAAGCATTGGTATTTCAAATTAGATCAACACGAGGGTTGGCTACGAGATTGGATTGAAAATGGAACGCTCGACGACGAGCCTCACCACAGCCCGAAGTCATGGAAAAATCACGTGGTCGGACAATGCAAATCGTGGCTAGATGGGGGGCTACATCCTCGGGCGATCACGCGTGATTTGGATTGGGGCATCCCTGTTCCTACGGAAGATGGCGAAGGAAAAGTGTTGTACGTGTGGTTCGATGCGCCCATCGGTTATATCTCTTCTACCAAACAATGGGCAAAGGAAAATGGAAAAAACTGGGAAGATTACTGGAAAAGTGAGGATGCGGAGTTAGTGCATTTCATTGGGAAAGATAATATCGTTTTTCATTGTATTGTTTTTCCAGCGATGCTAAAAGCCCACGGTGAGTATAACTTACCCGTCAATGTTCCAGCCAATCAATTTTTAAATTTTGAAAGTAGAAAATTTTCTAAATCCAAAAATTGGGGGATTGAGCAAAGAGAGTATTTAAACACTTTCGAAAATTTTGAAAATAAAGAAGATGCTCTCCGTTACGCCTTGATTCGAAATTTGCCAGAGAATCGAGATAGTGATTTCAAGTGGGACGACTTTACGGATTTTCACGATAATGAATTGGTAGCAAACGTTGGAAATTTCATTAACCGGGTAGTCGTACTGACCAATAAATATTTTGAGGGAAATGTTCCTACGGTTGATGTAGATTTAAAAGAGGCGTTGGCGGAAGTGGAAGTACTGACGAATCGTTGGTGTAGAGAAATCGAAAGTTATCAATTCAAACCTGCCATCCAAACTTTAATGGAAATTTCGAGTTGGG
>JBCCJE010000324.1:0-6244 GCA_039027925.1 Bacteroidota bacterium | reverse complement strand
GCCCTAGGGAATGGTGAATTTATTCGTGAACCATTCCTAAACCCTCTTCGACTACACTATCGAGTACCTCCGAAATTTTCATTCCTGCGGCTACGATTTGCTGCGGAAAAATGCTTTGTGGTGAGAATCCTGGAATCGTATTGGCTTCTAAAAAATAAAAGGTGCGTCCCTTTCGGATGTAGTCCATTCTGACCATTCCTTTGCATCCCAACACCTCGTATAACTTTTTGGAGAGGGCTTGACAATTGCTAGTGTCTTTTTCGGAAAGGCTAGCAGGGGTAACTTCCTCACTTGCGTTTTCGTATTTTGCCTCGTAATCAAAAAAATCATTTTCTGAAATGATTTCCGTGATGGGCATGGCAACGATCTCCTGCCCTTTGCGGTACACTCCATTCGAAAATTCTCGCCCTTTTAAAAAAGATTCAATGATAACTTCGTCATCAAATTGAAAGGCTTTTTCAATGGATGTTTTGATGGCGGAGTTATCATTTACTTTTGTGATGCCGTAGCTACTACCATTCTTGTTGGGCTTAATAAAAAGCGGCAATCCCATTTTTTTAATTTCCTCTACACTAATCTTTTGACCTTTTCGAATCAACCTTGAATCTGCCATCGGGATGTCAAAGTTTTTCAAAAAAACTTTACACGATTGTTTATCGAAAGTGAGACTACTCACAAAATGATCACAACCAGTATAAGGTACCCCCAAAATATCTAAGTAACCTTGCAACCTTCCATCTTCTGCGGGACTTCCGTGTAACATTAAAAATGCTAAATCTATTTTAACTTTTTTTCCGTCTTTCAAAAAAGAGAAATCTACTTTACTCAACTTCTTTTTTGAAGATAGTTCTACGAAATTTTTCCCATCAAAATCCACAAGGTACGGATGGTATTTTTTTTTGTTGAGATGTTGATGAATCACTTCTCCACTCTTCAATGAAATCGCTCTCTCAGCTACGACTCCTCCCGTGACGATGGCTATGTTTAATTTTTTTTTCATCAGAACTAAATGATGCTCTACTGCTTCGCAAAGACGTAGGTAGCATTAATGGTAGTAGTGGTGGTGAAGCCATTGTCAACGCTCGATTCTGTTTCGTTTACTTCCAGTGTCATTTGATTATCGTCCACGGAGAGGATAGTAGCGGAGCCAGAGTTTCCGTTGGAGTCAGTTGTTACTATAATGTCGCCCGTACGAACCCAAGTTCCATTTCCCATAAAGCCCGTAATATTTTGGGTAGTAATATTGGTTTGTCCAGCGATTTGGGTGGTCACTTCGAGGGTGTAGCTACCAGAAGAATTATAATCTCCATCTTCTTCCAGTTCAATACTCATATTTAAGTTGGATGCGCTTCCAGTAAAAGTACCGTTAAAGGTTTGCATACCATTCGTAGAAGTGATGGGGCCGCCGTATTCGATGGAGGCTACGTTCCAAGTACCGACAACGGCATCTGTGTCGTCGTCATTATTGCAAGCTGTCAAAACCGAGAATAAAGTGACTACCAATAAAAATTTTAATAATTTCATAAGTGCTAATTTTATACAATGAAAAATTTTCACCGCAAGGTGAATCATAAATCTCTAAGTAGATAAATAAATGGATTTTGTAGTTGGTATGATTGACGCTCGTAGTCGTATTTTATTTTTGCAAAAATAAAATTAATCCACCGTTTTTCTATAAATTTTTTCTCCAATGCTCGCAATCCACGTTTTAGGAACTAATTTGGACAAAAAAGCTACCAGCTTATTTTCTGCTCCCGGTACGATGAGTGCCTTGCGTTGGAGATAGCCTTTGATACAACTTTTGGCTACCTCCTCCGCGGGAGCCAATTTATCCTTTAGACTTTCGAAGGTTGCGTTGTCCGTCATTTCGGTAGCAATGCCGCCCGGCGCAAAAGTACTTACTGTTATATTTTTGGATTTTAATTCTTCTCGAAGGCTCAGTCCTAAGTTGACCATAAATGCCTTAGACCCTGCGTAAACCGATTGGTAAGGTACAGGAACTAGCCCCGCCAAACTCGCTACGATCAAGATGCTTCCTTTACTTTTCTCTAAAGGTTGTAATAGTCCGTGGATTAATTGGAGGTTGGCTAGGATGTTGGTTTGAATCAACTGTTGGTACTGCTCCAGCGTACCATTTTCGAATCTATCGGCTACGGTAATTCCCGCATTGAGGATGATGCCATTCAGTTCCGTTGCTGCGATTTCCTCGATAAATTTTTTGATTTGTGTGGGTTCAGTCAGATCTAGTGGATAGGGTTCGATAATGCCCCCTCTTTGTTTACAATCGGCTTGGAGGGTTTGCAGTCGGTTGTTTCTTCTGCCCGTGGCGATGATAGTTACTTGGTGTTGAGTAGCGAGTTGGTAAGCGATGGCTCGCCCTAAGCCAGAGGTGGCACCAGTTACTACTATTCGATTGGTTTGGTTCATAATCGAAGGTAGGTAATTGGAATGAAAAAAACGATAGCCTGTTTTTTTCCTTATAAGTTTAAGGGAATTATCGAGAAAAGAAGATAGATTGATGGATTCGAAAGGCAACTGAATCCTAAGGCAATAGAAAAGAATAGTAAGTAAGAGAAGTCAAATATCAACATCAAAAATTATCACCTCGACGGTTTATCATTTCCCACAAAATGCCTTCTTTCATGGCGTAGGCCGAAACCATAATTTTTTCTGTAGCTACTTTGCGAATGATAAAATCAATGAGCACCATGGCCACTACGATCATGTCTGCCCTTGAGCTTGGAATACCTTCGGCTGCGTGGCGTTCCTCCAAGTTCATTTTTATAATCTTTTCGTAGAGAGGAGGAAAGTTTTTCACTTCTATGGTAGCGCTGAATGGAGTTTGCGTAGTATGAGGGAGTAGATTTTCTAATACATCAAAAGTACCAGATGCCCCAATTAAGTTGGGCACTTTGATCGTTTTTAATGCTCGAAAAAGTGGTTGCAAAGTGGTCTTTAGATGGGTCTCAATAGTTTTTATTTCGGCAGCAGCAATGGGTTCATTTTTATGAAAAGTACGGTGCAGGACCGCCACGCCAAGGGGAAAACTTTCTGCCCAAAAAACTTGGTGTTTATCAGCGATAATAAATTCTACACTTCCACCTCCTATATCCATGATGAGTCCTTTCTCTTCGCCTAGCTCAATTGCCTGAAGCACGCCCAAGTGAATCAATCGGGCTTCTTCTTTTCCAGAGATCAGTTGGATGGAAATGTTCGCTTTTTCTTTAGCATCCTGCGAAAATGCTGCTCCGTTTGATGCGGTTCGCAGCGCCGCCGTACCGAAGGCTTTTACCTTTTCTACCTTTTTTTCTACAATGATTTTTTGAAAATGTTGGAGCGCGTCCAACCCTCTTTGGTAGGCATTAGCTCCGATGGTGGTGATGCCATCCTCCGCTAATTTGACAAAGATGCGCTCTCGGTACAATTGCTTCGCGATACCCGCTGCGTTGGTCTCCACGATGAGGAGGTGGAAAGTATTTGTCCCAAGATCAATGACTGCGTATCGGTGGTGCATAGAAAAGCGATGATTGCAAAAGTGAAAGTTACTGTTGGTTCATCTTACTGAATTTTTCAGTAATGTCTTTAAAAAAAATGACGCCGTCTTTGGTCATAAAATTGGCGTACTTGGGTTTATTATTTTCCAAAAAAACAAAGTAATTACATCCGGGCGAATAGTAAATTCTACCCTCTAGCGCAATCTCGTTATTTTGATAAAACAATACACTTCCAAGTGGGGTACAACTGTTATTTATCAAAGCGGGCTCGTTAGATATTTGGTACAAAGAATGTTGGATGTCTCTCTTTTCTTTACGATTCATACTCAGAGGAAGGTTATCGTAGGTGTAATCTACGTAATCACAATTTTCCCAAAGTGACGCAACGAGTTCTGTTGGAACACTTGGATAGAGGACTTCACCTCTGACTTTGGTGGGTTGAGAGGGAGGTGTTGGAGGGGGCGTTGCGGCTGTTTGATTTTTTTCATTTGCTGCCGTTTTGTTACTTTGTTCTTTGCAGGCGCCAATCGAAAAAATCAAAACTAAAATAGTTATCCATCGAATCATCTTATACTCAGGTTTTGTTTTTCAAAAAAAAATTAAAACATGTAAATCCCTCTAAAGGTTAAAGTCCTCCCGGCGAGTGATTGCTCGTTGGAGTCATTTCTTACATTGTTCACCGTAAAAGCATACTGACCATTGACACCTATTTTAGGATTGATCCAAAAAGTTGCCCCTGCGATGAGGTCAAACATATTGCGATTAAAGTCCTGCGAGTCAGATACGTCAATACCGTCAATGTCTCTCACCGTAAAATCCAGTAGTCGGCCCCAGGCAAATCCGCCGTGAAAATGTAACTTATAAAAAGGAGTGTCGCCGTCCTCATCTAGCCAATCCAAGTAATGAACCATTAAGGGTACTTCGGTATAGTTCAATCGAAAATTCTCGAAGGGAGCACTCAAAGGATCATTGGTACTTTTATTACTGCCCTTTTGGCTAAAGGTCAAATCCAATGTCCACATCCATCTTTCGTTGGGAGTCACGGCTACTCTACCGCCTGCGTTGAATCCGATTTGATTGAATCCCGCAAGATCGTCACCGTGTAGCTGTGAGAGGTTAAACCCCGCAAGTAGCCCCGCCTTAAAGGTTTGGGCTTGGGCGTTTTTCGAAAAAATAAAAATAGAAAATATTAGTGTTCCGATTTTTAAATACTTCGACATGTTTTCTTTTTTTGGATGTGAAACGATTTTAATGGCAATGGTTAATTTCAATGACAATGTTCAATTTCAATTTTTCAACTGCCTGTTGGCAAAGGCATGTTTTCAATTTCGTTAGGGTGGTTATCTTCTTAAAACATAGTTCATCTTGAATTTGTTATGGAATTTGACATTGAAATTTGACCAAATGTATATCTTTATTTTTTTTTAGAAAAGACCTAGCAAGTATGTTTAAATATACCAAGACGACTTTACAAAAATTGGAAACGGTTTTTGAAGAAATTGGCTACAAAGTGCGCTACGAGAAAGGGAGTTTTCAGTCGGGGTATTGCGTGGTGGAAAATCGAAAGATTGCGGTCATCAATCGTTTTTTTGATACTGAGGCTCGGATCAATGTTTTGCTAGAAATCCTAGGAACGGTGAAGGAAGAAATTCAAGAGGAGGAGTTGACCGAAAAAACGTTGGATTTCTACAAAAAAATAAGCGAACAATTTTTGAAGGAGGAAGAGACAGAAGAAGTTGAATGATTTTAAAAAATACTTACCATTAGTTTTCAAATAACAATTCTTGGTACTGGTACCTCACAGGGCGTTCCCGTCATTGGGTGCGATTGTGAAGTTTGTCAATCGAAGGATGCGAGGAATAAGCGATTGCGAGTTTCTATTCTGGTACAAAAAGATGGAAAAAATATCGTAGTGGATGCGGGGCCTGATTTTCGGCAGCAAATGTTGCGCAGCGGAGTTCGTCACCTCGACGCCGTAGTACTCACCCACGAACACAACGACCATATCATAGGCATTGATGATGTTCGCCCGTTCAATTTTCGACAGAAATCTGATATACCCGTTTACGCTACGAAGCGGGTGCAAGCCGATTTGAAAAATAGATTCAAGTATGTCTTTGCTGAAAATAAATACCCAGGAGCGCCATCGTTGACCCTCCATACTATTGCTAATAATAAGCCATTTGAGGTGGCGGGTATTCCGATCATTCCCATTGAGGTGATGCACGGCAAGTTGCCGGTGCTAGGTTTTCGATTTGGCGACTTTACCTACATTACGGATGCTCGTACAATTGAGCCAGCAGAAATAGCCAAGATAAAAGGAACAAAAGTACTCGTCATCAATGCACTGCACTATTACCAACATTACTCCCATTTTAACGTACCAGAAGCCTTGGAGGCTATCAAGCAAATCAATCCTCAGCAGGCTTACATTACCCACGTGAGTCATTACATGGGGTTGGCCGAGGACGTGAACAAGAACTTGCCTCCCCATGTTCAGTTGGCGTACGATGAGCAAGTCATTCAAATGTGAGGAGAAAAATAAAATTGAAAAGTGGCAGACCACTCCTCCAAAAAAATACGAAATCACCAACTTTTTGTGAAAATTTACTCGTTCTTTAAATTGTATCTGGTAGTAACTTTGTACTACGTACTTGTAATTCCGAGAAAAATCGGGAGCAAAAAAAAAGTTTTGGATTCACCGTACACTCGACAATTATTAATTCTTAATTCTTAATTCTTAATTACAG
>JBCCJE010000323.1:0-6246 GCA_039027925.1 Bacteroidota bacterium | reverse complement strand
GAAATCCATCATTAGCAATATGGCTCAGGGAAAATCAACAACCTTAATGCCCTCAGATGCAGAAATCACTACTCAACAAGCAGCTGAAATACTTAATGTCTCTAGACCGCATGTAATTAAATTACTTGAAACTGGAAAAATTCCATTTAGAAAGGTCGGAAGCCATAGAAGAATTCTACTTCAAGATGTATTACAGTACGAATCAAAATTCCAATCCTTTAGAAGAAAGAAATTAAATGCTTTAGCCAAAGAAGCTCAAAATCTTAATTTAGGCTATTCATGATTTATTCCTCTAGATTTAATGTCATTCTAGATGCGAACGTCATCTACCCTGCCCCAATAAGAGATTTGCTGTTAAATTTAGCTGATTTGGAAGTGATTTCACCCAAATGGACTGAAATCATACAAGAAGAATGGATAAGGAATCTATTGAGCAATAGAAAGGATTTAACTAGATCAAAATTATTGAGAACCGTCAATCTGATGAATTTAGCTTTCCCAGATGCAGAAGTCTATAATTTCGAAGAACTGATAGATGAACTGGAACTACCTGATCCAGACGATAGACACGTTTTGGCCGCTGCTATAAGATGTAAAGCTGATGCAATTATAACTTTCAACACTAAAGATTTTCCAGATAAATATGTAAATCAATTTAACATAGAAATTTACAACCCAGATAAATTCTTGATTTTGTTAAATAGGCTAAGTCCACAATTGGTAAAGAAAGCTTTCGAAAATCAATTAGATTCGCTAAAGAATCCTCCAAAAACTAGAGAAGAATTAATCGAAACGCTAGTGAATTGTAATGTGACATCAGCAGATAAAATCTTTAAATGAAAACATACTAATGACAACATTAAAGCCTGTTAGTAGGTAGCTACACAATCCAATAAATTGTTTAAAAGCCCGATGGAGCGAGCCCACGCTCATCAATACTTTTCCTACGCTCATCAATGACTTTTAATGGTATCGGTTTTTTGTAGATACATTTGTGGTATTAGTTAAAACCAAAAAAATTAGAAATCATGAGAAACATAATAGTTATCGCAAGTTTAGTCATTGGATTAATTTTTATTTTTTTATTCAAATCTTTTGCCCAAAAAATAGAATATCCCGCATTCGATCAAATAGAAAGTATAGATACTATCGTTCAGCCATTTTTGGCTAATGACTACTCCAAGGCGCTGTCCATCGGAGTACTCAAAGATGGGAAAATGAAATTTTATAATTTTGGGAAACACTCCGACGACCGTCCCGATTTGCCCACTCAACAAAACATTTACGAGATTGGATCCATCACCAAAACCTTTACGGCGAGTGTGCTGGTACAGATGGTGGAGGAAGGTCTGGTTCAGCTAGATGATCCCATTTCCAAATATTTGCCCGAAGGTGTTGTCAATCTGGAGGGAGACAAAATTATCACTTTGCAAGATTTGTCTTCGCATCATTCTGGTTTGCCCCGTCTAGCTTCCAATTTTTTTGCTACCGTGACGGACATGAATAATCCGTACACCAATTATAAGGAAAAAGACCTGTACGATTTTCTAAAAACCTTCAAGGGCGTATCCAAGGAAAAGCGGGAGGTGGCGTACTCCAACGTAGGCGTTGATCTGCTTGGGCACATCTTATCATTGGTGGCCGAGCAATCCTACGAAGAGATGATTACGGAAAGAATTTTCCAACCCCTAGAGATGAATAACAGTACTATTACATTTGGTGAAAAACATTTGGAGCAATTGATAAAAGGACATAATCCTTCGGGAAAGATTACCGCCAATTGGGATTTTCCTCACTTCGGTGGAGCGGGGGCTATTCGTTCTACTACCGAAGACATGCTCCAATACCTCAATGCCCAATTGCAAAACAAGACATTTACAAAAGCCCACGAAGTACGCCTGCCAATGGGGGAAACATCAAAAATTGGGTTGGGATGGATCACTACGCCCTCTAAAAATACAAACGAAAATATTATCTGGCACAACGGCGGTACTGGTGGTTACCGAAGTTTTGCGGGCTTTATCAAAGAGCATAATTTAGGCGTAGTGGTACTGAACAACACCACTCTGTCAGTTGACGAAATTGGTATTCTAGTGTTAGATTATCTTGTGAAAGAAAAGACAAAAGCAGAAAAATGAAGCGGATTAATATTATCCTAGAGGTAGTCGTTCACGTCGTATTGTGGGGGAGTATCTACGCGTTGAGTAGCTTTCCCGAATGGTACTGGGGGCCGTTCAGTTCTGCGGATGGCTCGCTGGCTTTGGCTAACCTTTACGGCTTTGGGTTCAACATCCTGTTATTTTATGCCAATGCTTTTTACTTAGTGCCCAAGTTTTTTAGGGGAAAAAATACCCAAAAATATTGGGGACTAGCGGTCGTTACGGTAATTGTAATTAGTTTGTTAGAAAGTGGAATGGACGGGATCTACGGAGATGCTCTGGGAAAATACGACGAGCGTAGCTTTACCTTTTGGTTCGTCGCCATGCTTCCGCAGACCACGGTGGTCAATACTTTTTATTTCCTGCTTTCTTGGGCGTACGCCGGACCGAGGGACTGGCTCAAAGATCGAAGAATTAAAGAACAACTTCAGAGGGAAAAATTGGTTACGGAACTCAACTACCTCAAAGCGCAGATCAATCCCCATTTTTTATTCAATGGTATCAACAGTGTTTATCACCTGATAGACGGTAATCCTGATTTGGCTAAAAACACTTTACTGAAATTTTCTAATTTATTGCGCTACCAACTATATGAGTGCAACGACGAAGTGATACCGCTTCGGCAGGAGGTAGAATATTTGGAAAATTTTATCACCTTAGAACAATTGCGCAAAGGAGATGACGCTACGATAAGTTGGCATATCTATACCGACGATGACCAACAAAAAATTGCGCCCCTGCTGATGACTCCATTTATTGAAAATGCGTTTAAGTACCTGAGTCATCACTTAGCGAGTGAAAAGAACATCTTAGATATTCAATTAAATGTGGAAGTAGGAGTGCTCGATCTGAAGGTGAAAAATACTTTTGAGGAACTCGGAAGCCCTGATAAAAAATTTGGTGGATTAGGATTACAAAATGTACAAAGAAGGCTTACGCTGTTGTACCCCCAACACCACAAACTAGTCATCAAAAACGATGAAAATTTTTTTACTGTTCATTTACAAATCCAACTGACCCAAGTGCCCTCCGTAAAATCCAATAATTTTAAAATGTTAGAAAAAATATGAAACTCAATTGTTTAATTATTGATGACGAGCCACTAGCGCGAGATGGTTTGGAGAAATACGTTCAACAAATAGAGTTTCTCCATCTCAAAGCCAAATGCAAAAGTGCGTTGCAAGCCAACGGTATCATTCAACAAGAAAAAATTGATCTGATTTTTTTGGACATCGAAATGCCACAGTTGAGCGGATTGGATTTTTTAAAATCGTTGCGTCAATCTCCAATGGTCATTTTCACTACGGCCTACCCGCAATATGCGCTGGATGGCTATCAGTTTGATGTCATTGATTATTTGCTCAAGCCCATCGCCTTCGAAAGATTTTTACAGGCCGCCAACAAGGCTTTACGGCTACATCTGAAAACAATAGCATCCACTCAAGAAGAAGAAATGACTGCTGATTTTATTTTTGTAAAAACTGATACGCAATTAGTAAAAGTAATGTTAGAAGATATTTTATACGTGGAAGGCATGCAAAATTATATTATTTTTCATACCGCCAAGGAAAAGGTGATGACGTTAGTGCCGTTGAAGAATATCTTCGAAATGCTCTCTTCCGAAGCGTTTGTTCAAGTACACCGCTCCTACGTTGTAGCCAAATCTAAAGTAGAAGCTATCGTGGGCAATCAGATCATCATCGGAAAAGATAAAGTACCGATTAGTGTGCGTATGAGAAAAAAAGTAATGGATGAATTGACGGGAGATCGTCTATTGAGGAAATAGTTATTTTCTACCGATGTCTGCTTGCTGGTAGGCAGGTGTTGTCCCTCTGGGGCTTTAGTATTTTGTAAATGTATTGTTAGCTATACCGATGCCTGCCTACCGGTAGGCAGGTGTTGTCCCTCTGGGACTTTTGTTTTTTGTAGATGTATTGTTATTTTCTACTAATAGGTCGTTCTGATGGATGTTTAAATTTTTGTAAATACCTTGTTAATTTTGTACTGTGGTTTTTCTCTTTGGGAGTTCTAGGAAAAGATAAGTCACATGAACAACACCTGCCTACCGGCAGACAGGCATGAGTAAATATAACAATAAATCTACAAAATGAAAAAGTCTCAGAGGGACGACATATATTTTGTGCTACTATTCCTTGTCAAGATTTTTAAAAATAGACTTGTTAATCATTGATTATCAGTTTGCTAGACTAAGATGATAATTCCAAAGCCCCACTGCTAAACCGATAATCCTATTCTGTAACTGTATTGTTTTTATTCGGCATTTGTTTCTTAACATTCGATATATTTTCATCCTTCCAATTGCATGTTCTAAAAAAATTCTTTCTTTACTTATCTCTTTATTCTTCTTTTTTTGTTCTGGTGTTAAAGTCGGATTAAGATTTTTTTTTGATCTACGCTTTTTTCGTTCTCCTAATAACAATTCTTTTACATTATACGTTTTTTCAAACCCAATAAATCCTAAATCTAATAGTACCTTCTTTCTAACGAACCAGTCTTTGGATGGTGGAAACTCTTTTTTACCTTTTCCCGTTGATGCTTTAAATTGCCGTTCCGTTTTTATCTTTTGATAAGCTATCATTTTTTAGGGCAAATGTCGTATTTTACTGATAATCATAGCTTAACAAGTCTAATAACAATCAAGTTACATTTTTGCACAAAAATTATAAGAAAAGTAAAAATGGAAAACCGCCTATTGAAAAAATAATTTTAGGTGTGATGGAATTTATTCGAAGATTTTTGCTGCACGTCTTACCCAAGAGCTTCCAACGCATTAGATATTTTGGTATTCTTGCGATCCGTAACCGTAAACAAAAGCTCAAAAATCTACAGCAGATCTTAAACCATCAACCACCACCCGTCAGTCCTTTTCATCGGAAAGATCGCTTAGAGCAACTGACGGGTAAGCATCCAGATCAATGTCCCTTTTGTCAACAAAAAACTCTCGTACTTTTGGGACATATTCCAAAATCTGCCTCCGTGTTTGATCCCATTGGAAGAGCACCCCTACATTTTAGAAATTATTACGCTGATGGGGCAGATTATTTTTTTGGTGGGTGAGGTGTTGCTATGAACACTTCGACAATGTACGGTTGATGTCAACACTTAAAGAAAAACGCTAAGCATTACTTTTTTGAGAAAAACACATAAAATGACAGTATTATTTTTTTCCTGTTTTTTCTTTTTGTATTTTAACATTCTTTAATATGAAGTGGGCACTTTTCCTGATTTAATTTTTGCAAATCGCACTATAAATACCTAACGTGGCTTCGTTCGACTTGTTTGTATCACTCATTGAGCCGTGATGGGTTGGGGTGGTTTTCAGTATGGTGCCGGCTCAATAAATGATACAAACCTTAGTGTTATCTTTCACCAAAAAAAAGAAAAAGTGGGAGCAATAAAGTTTCACGGAGTTTATCAGTCGAAAAAAATCAAAGATGAATACTCGTCCTATTATACATACATTAAGTTTTTTCCAAATGGTACATTAATCAAAGTAAGTACTCTCGATATAGGTAAAAATGTTATTCATCACATCGAAGGGTAGATAAAAGTGGGAAATCCAGAAAAGAGAGATACCTACTTTCTTAAAGGCAATAATCTTAAATTACACACATAGACTTCTTTGGGAGGAAGTATTGATTATGAAGGAACGATAGAAGGTAATAACCTAACCATAAACCCGAAAGGAAAGGAAGACAAAATTGAGTTTCAATTTTTAGCAATATATTAATTTAAGACTTGTAACTAAAAATCTATGATGATGAAAAATAGAATTACTTTACTTTTAATAATGCTTTCAGTCTCTTTAATATTACTTTCCTCATGCGACAGTCGAAGAGACGGTCGGAGAAAGGTATCTTTGGATAATCCTGTTAAAAGAGATTACTTTTTCGGCAAGTGGAAAGCAGGTAGTTCAATTTTTACTATGAAATCAGATAGCACTTTACAAATTAGAGACGAGGAGGGAATAACCGAAGGAGAATGGGACGTTGAGGCTAATGTTCTCTTTTTCAGCTTAATGCTAAATTATGAAAATCAATCTTATCAGATTTTAAGAGTAGGCGAT
>JBCCJE010000322.1:0-6246 GCA_039027925.1 Bacteroidota bacterium | reverse complement strand
TTATTTGTAAGGAGGAAACGCAAATATAGTGTAATGCAAGTTAAAAGATAAACAAGTCTATAATTTTTCCCGCAAAAAATTCCCCGTATAACTTTCCTTCACTTGGACTAAATCTTCGGGAACACCTTGAAATACCAAATGACCACCACCTTTTCCACCTTCGGGGCCCAGGTCAATAATCCAATCGGCCGATTTGATGACTTCCATGTTGTGTTCGACCACAAGTACGGTCTGTCCTTTTTCTACTAAGGCATTAAGTGCATCTAGGAGTTTTTGTATATCGTGAAAATGCAAACCCGTAGTCGGCTCATCGAAAATAAAGAGAATTCTTTCGGATGTTCTTTCTTTGGTCAAAAATGAGGCGAGCTTCACCCGCTGAGCTTCTCCTCCCGATAGGGTGGAGGAGGATTGCCCCAATTTAATGTAGCCCAAACCAACATCGTATAGTGGTTTAATTTTTCGGATAACATCTTTTGCATCCGCAAAAAACTCCAAGGCTTCTTCGATACTCAGGTCTAATATCTCGTGAATATTTTTTTCCTGGTATCGTACATCGAGCACTTCCGCTTTGAATCGTTTGCCCTTGCATTCTTCGCATTCCAATCGAACATCTGCGAGGAACTGCATCTCCACCACTTGCTCGCCGTCGCCATTACAACTTTCGCAGCGACCACCATCCACATTGAAAGAAAAATGCTTCGGAGCGTAACCTCGGATTTTTGAAAGCTGCTGGGATGCCATTAGGTTGCGGATGGTATCGTAGGCCTTGACGTAGGTCACGGGATTGGAGCGAGATGATCTTCCGATGGGATTTTGGTTGACCATCTCTACTTGCGTAATTCTTTTTAAGCTACCTGTGAGTTCATCGTGAAATCCCGGGGCAATCGGATGAGACTCCCCCAAGTGTCTTTTGAGGGCAGGGTACAAAATTTGTTTGACCAGCGTAGTTTTTCCCGAACCCGAAACCCCACTCACTACGATCAAGGTATTCAACGGAAATTTCACATCAATACCTTTCAGATTATTTTGGCGTGCTCCCTTTAGTTCAATAGCATCCGTAAAACTTCTTCGAAACTTCGGAATCGGGATAGCCTTCCGACCGCTCATGTACGCCGTGGTCAAGCTATCCTTCGCCAGCTTAAATATCTTTTTAAAATCACCCGCATACACGACCTCTCCGCCGTTGATGCCAGCCTCTGGTCCCATATCAATCAGGTAGTCCGAACTTTTGATGATGTCTTCTTCGTGCTCGACCACGACTACGGTATTGCCCAAATCTCGGAGTGACTTCAGCACTTTCACTAACCGATCTGTATCTCTTGGATGCAAGCCAATGCTGGGTTCGTCGAGGATGTAGAGCGAGCTAGTCAAGTTACTTCCGAGTGTCCGCGTCAAGTTGATACGTTGAGTTTCTCCACCGCTCAACGTAGCCGAAGTTCTACTCAGCGTGAGATAGCCTAACCCTACGTCTAGCATAAATTGCAGCCGATTAGTGACTTCTAATAACAATCGTTTTGCGATTTGGTGATCGTGCTTGGAAAGTTTTAATTTTTGGAAAAACTCCAACAATTCATCCAAAGGAATGTCCGTCAAATCGGTAATGGCTCGATCACCTACTTTTACGTAAGTGGCCTCGGGGCGGAGTCTTCCGCCGTCGCAGGTCGGGCAGATGGTCTTACCCCGGTAGCGCGCTAGCATCACCCGATTTTGAATTTTGTAGGTCTTAGCTTCTAGTTCCGCAAAGAAGGCATGGATACCTTCGAAGTATTTATTTCCAGCCCACACTAATTTTTTTTGTGCTTTGGTCAGGTCTTGCCAAGGGCGATGAACGGGAAAGTCAAATTTATGCGCCGCCTCCAAAAACCAATCTTTCCATTTTCCTAACTTTTCCCCTTTCCACGGGGCTACTGCGCCATCGTAAACTGAAAGCGATGGATTAGGGATCACTTTATTTTCATCTATGCCCATGACTCTGCCGAAGCCTTCGCATTGAGGGCAAGCCCCGTAAGGATTGTTGGAATTGAATAATTGATGGGTAGGTTCGAGGAAAGTCATTCCGTCTAGCTCAAAGCGATTGTTAAAGGTTTGCACCTTTTTGGTATCCAAGACATCTACGATACATTCTCCCTCGCTCTCGTAAAATGCAGTCTGTACAGAATCCGCAATGCGCTGCGTGTGTTCTACATCCTCATCGGATCGAACAGCGAAGCGGTCAATCAAAATGCGCAAATCTTTGCCAGCGTAAAAGTCAACGGTCTTTTCCAATTTTAAGTTGGAATCCTCTAAAGCATCCTCGATCCGAAGCAATTCTTTTTTAAAAAATATCCGAGTGTAGCCTTTTTGTAGCAGGAGGTTTAGTTCTTGTTTGAGGAGACGGTCTTTATATTTTTGTTGCAAGGGGATAAACAACTGCACTTTTGTACCCACTTTTTGTTTTTGGATAAAATCTACTACGTCCCGTACTTCGTGTTTTCTGACTTGATTACCGCTGATGGGAGAAAAGGTCTTACCGATGCGGGCATACAACAATCTTAAATAATCCAAGACCTCCGTCAATGACCCCACCGTCGAACGAGAATTGCGCGTACTTACTTTTTGCTCAATGGCGATAGCGGGACAGATGCCCTTGATATAATCTACTTCTGGTTTTTTCATTCGCATCAAAAACTGCCGCGCATAGCTCGATAAACTTTCTACGTAACGCCGCTGCCCTTCGGCGTACAAAGTATCCATCGTAATCGAAGATTTACCCGATCCCGATACTCCCGTGACGACTACCAATTTATTTCTCGGAATCGTCAGATCCACATTTTTTAAGTTATTGCCCCGCGCACCTTTGATGTGAATCCCCTTTAATGGTTGGGATGCTTGGGGCTTGGCAAGCGTAGTTGTTGCTTTTTTTGTAGGCATATTCGAATGTAATTCTGAATTGAAACTGATGAATGTTAAATGCTTTGTCCGTCAATGAAAATAACTTGACTGTTTTATTTTTAGAAAGACTTTCTCAAAAAAATACAAGTCAGGAGGACGAAAGTAGGGCTTTTGAAAGAAAAAGTAGATCGTAAAAAATATTAAATGTTTTATGAGTAAAAAACAGTTTCGGAAAGGAAATGTTTGAATGTGAGCATATCTTTCCGAATGGGCGATTTTCTAAAATTTTCATCGGAGAAAAAAGATGAATCTATTTGATTGATTGGCTTATATAAAGAAGAAAATGACCTTAGCTACGAAAATTAACAAGATGAAAATGATAAGATCATCACTATTTATATTTCTTTTTTTTGTGACGAGCTGTAGCTACCAAGAAAGAAGCCTAGTATCTCCTGATGGTAGATATACTTTAACGATTTTTGAAAAAGCAGATAATACCGGCAAAAGTTACACATATATAGCTCAAGGAAAAGTGAGCGCAAAGGAAACTCCAAATCGCTACGTTAGAGTCAGAAATAGATTTTCGGATGCTTGGTATTGCTTGATTGAATGGAAAG
The DNA here is from genome assembly GCA_039027925.1 of Bacteroidota bacterium. GTDB lineage: Bacteria > Bacteroidota > Bacteroidia > Chitinophagales > Saprospiraceae > CAJQQY01. The sequence continues at coordinate 2,758 of JBCCJE010000322.1, read as the reverse complement.
GAAATGGAGTTATCATCTATCAGCCATATTCTAATTTTGAAGCATACAATCTCAATGAGGAGATGGAATTACGAAAAATGGGCGATAGGAAATTTTCGAAAATTTTCTACAGTAAAGAAAAAGATGAATATATTAGATTGAGTAGCTTGGATAGGTAATGCCTTGCACGTATTCTTCCTCCCAAAAATTGACAATGTACAAAGCGCTTCGTTCTGATTAAATTTTACTGTGACATGGGTACGCCCGAAATCAATTTTTGGAATCGTTTTTGTTTTACAGAGGAATACTCCCCCATATTATATTTTCCTCCCAAAAAGTTTTCAAAAAAATTTTAGTTTATTTATTCATTTAAAAATTACACGACCATGAATCTTAAAGAAAACAAGAAAATCTCTACACTTAACTTTGATCCAAACCAAGTAGTTGATCCCAAGCAATGTAATGACCTAAAAGGAGGAGCATGTTGTACTCGTAATAATTATGTCAGTTTTAATAGTTATTGGAACAAGTTTTAACTAGCTATTTTGTACCTACAATGATGAGAAATATCCCGGATGATCTTAATTGATCGTTCGGGATATTTTTTGTAATCAGACTTGCCTTTTGAGGGCTTTACTCTTGGAATCGTTTTTGTCTTTTCTGTTCTTAATCCCTTACTTTTTTGTTCACTAACTTTTCATCCAAAATCCGTACTGAAATAACGGCGGTGGGTTAGTTTTCATTTTTAAAACTTCACGATGGTCAAACTCCTGCGAGCTATATGGTATCATTTTTTGCCTTTCGTATTTTTGGTAGTATCCTTGGGTGCTGCCAATGGAAATGTAGATAGCCTAGCAACACCGCAGTTGTGGCTGGAAGAACAGGATGCGCTCGGACAAAAATTATTGGAGGAGGGTAAAGAGTTTGATAAAGCTATCAAAGTATTCAAGTCGGCTCATTTCTTCGCTGCGTCTCACGATCTTTCTGATCAGTTTATAAATATTACCGTTGGCTACGGCATAGCTTTATACAGAAATGGTGACATACAAAACTCCTACGCTATTCTCCACGATGTGCTCCACAAAATGGATGACTCTGATCTGAGGCTCAAAGCCCAAGTCAACCAAATATTGGGAATGACTTTGGTTTTTAAAAATCAATTCGCAGAAGGATACAAGCATCAGATGGATGCGCTCAAGTTTTATTCGGACATCAACGATTCCACGGGGTTGATGAACGTTTATTACGATTTGGGGTCTAATTTTGCTACGCAGGAACAACACGAACTCGCCTTAAAAAACTACGAAAAAGGAATCAAAATAGCGAAGGCTAATGGGAATACCAAAATGACTATTTTCGGAATTACCGAGATAGGCAGTACTTGGTCATCCATGAAAGATTACGATGAGGCATTGAACTACATTGATGAAGCCATAGCATTATCCATTACGATCAGTGATGACGAAGAACTAGCGTGGGCTTCGATCAACAAGGGGCACATTCTGGGTCTTGTAAAAAGGTACGAACAAGCGGAGTACTATCTTCACAAGGCGTACACTTTAAGTTTTAAAATCAGGAATAAATTATTGACGGCGTATGCCTTGGAGCAAATGTCAGATTTATATTTTTTACAAAATCAACTCGATAGGGCTGTAGAAAAACTGGATGAGAGCTATGCTGTTTTTCAAGAACTCGGGCAGATCAATAGCTTAAAAAATATCAGTAAAAAATATGCTGAAATTTATTTTAAACAAAAAAACTTCACGAAGTACAAGGCATATACCGATCAGTACATTGCGCTCAAAGATTCTTTGTACTCCAAAGAAATGCGAGAGGCGATCGTCAGCCTAGAGCAAGATTTTGAAATACATCAGGTCGAGCACGAAAAAGAAATCGCACTCCTCACCAAAGATCAAGAGTTGGTTCAGACCCGAAGCTACATGACTACCTCCATCACCTGTGGGGCTGCCGTCATTTCGTTTTTGATTCTGATTTTGATGTATATCCGAAATAAGTCTGCACAGGAAAAGAATCAGATTTTGGCAGCTAAAAATGCCGAAATTCTGAGACAGAATGAATTTTTAGCTAATTCCAACAAAGACTTGGAAAAATTTGCGTACATCATTTCTCATGACCTTAAAGAACCACTAAGAAACATCAACGGCTTTACGAATCTGTTGGTAAAAAAAATGAAACAACTTACCGACGATCAAAATATGCACGAGTACGCTTCATTCATCACTAACGGCACGGAGCAGATGAGCGCACTATTGCACGGGCTGCTGGAATACTCCAAAATAGGAGTCAATAAAAGTAAAAAAGAACTCGTAGATCTCAATCAAATCATTCAAAATGTCATCGCCAATTTTAGGATTCAGCTAAACGAAAAGCGATGTGAAGTTGAATTGAGCAGCCTGCCTACCATAGCGTGTCGCCCTACCCAATTCAATCAAGTTTTTCAAAATTTGATTGCTAACGCTATTAAGTTTGGATCAGATGATGGAAATAAAATAACGGTAGGAGTGGACACAGTAGGAGCTACTTATAGATTTTACGTAAAAGACAAGGGCATCGGTATTGATCCAGAATATCAAGAAGGTATTTTTGAGGTATTCAAAAGATTACATCATCGGGGAGAATACTCGGGTTCGGGAATTGGACTGGCTACTTGCAAAAAAATTGTGGAAGATCACGGCGGTAGCATTTGGGTAGATTCCCAAAAGGGCGTAGGGTCTTGTTTTTATTTTACCGTACCCATCCATCCCGAGGATAACCTTTC
>JBCCJE010000321.1:0-6262 GCA_039027925.1 Bacteroidota bacterium | reverse complement strand
GATGTTGTTTTCTCAGACGATTACTTTTAAGGCTGGATTTTTTGGCTTTAAAATGAAAGGCGATTTTACTGCCATTTTTAAAGACTACAATCTGAATCCAACTTTTGAGGAAGGTTATTTCAACAACGAAATTTTAGTATTTACCGAAGGTGCTAACGAAAAAAGTCTGGAGTACTGGGATAGCATTCGCCCCGTGCCCCTGACGGTGGAGGAGACAGATGATTATATCAAAAAAGATAGCCTACAAAAAGTGTGGGACTCCAAAGCCTACAAAGATTCTATAGATCGAAAAAATAATAAATTCAAAATCACAAAGTTGCTCTTTGGTTATTCTTACCGCAATTCGTGGAAACGCCAAAGTTTTTCGATGTCCTCACCGCTGTCCACCGTCCAATTTAATCCCGTTCAGGGTGGACTATTTTCTTTGGATTTTACTTATCGAAAATCTTTCGATGAGCGATTTTTGCGGTACTATACTTTTAGTCCAAAGATTCAGTATGGCTTTGCGGATAACCGCCTGCGAGCGATGGCTTCGTATTTTCGGCAATTCAACGCTACCCGATTTTCGAGACTTTACTTGGCGGGGGGAAGAGAGGTGATGCAGTTCAATAGCCAAAATCCGATTCGACCATTGATCTCGGCGCTGTATATTTTGTACGCTAAGGAAAATTTTATGAAACTCTACGAGCGAGATTTTGGGTACGCTCGCTATGGTCAAGAGATCATCAATGGATTGATGGGAAGCCTTTCCTCGGAGTTTGCCCGACGACGTCCGCTAGAGGTCAACACCAATTACAGCAGAAGAAAAAGAGACGAAGAGTATCCTGCCAACATTCCCCAAATTGCAGAACTAGGGCAAAACGTACCCATCGAGGAACATTCTATTTTGAAATTTACTGCTAGTTTTCGAATTCGATTTGCCCAAAAATATTTGACCTACCCTGATCGAAAATATATCATGGGCACTAAATATCCAGCGTTGAGGATTGCTTACCAAAAGGCAATTCCCGTGAATGAAGAATACTCAGGATTTGATAAAGTATCTTTACGGATTTGGGATAATTATATGTCGCTAGGCGTTTTTGGGCATTCAGAGTTCAATGTAGAAGGAGGAACTTTCTTCAACAAAACTAGAATGTCAACGGTTGATTTTCAGCATTTTTTGGGAAATGAAACTTTTGTTTCCAACCCCAATCTGTATGATCGTTCTTTTTTGAAGTTACCTTACTACGAATTCAGTACTGCCAATAGTTACCTCCACGCTCACTTCCAACATCATTTCGATGGCTTCTTATTCGATAAACTTCCGATCATCCGACGCCTAGGTTGGCAAACTGCCATTGGCGCTAATTTTCTCTACACCGAAACTCAGAAGGATTACACGGAGGTTTATTTTGGCATTGATAATATCGGTTTCAAAATTTTTAGACTTTTCCGGGTGGACGTTGTTGGAAATTTCCGAAGGGGAAAATTTGACGATGTAGGAGTAGTGTTAGGGATTAAGTTGTAGGTTTTTTTGCGGGATGAATGATAAAAATTTATTCTATTTTGATTGCCTCAAATACGTCTGCTTGCCAAGTTTTAAGAAATTGCTACGACAGAAATATGAGCTGCCTTTAAGAGATAGCTGAAAAATTGTTATTCATTATCTATTCAACGGTTTTTCAAAATGATGTAGATCAAGTTTGTTTTAGAAATCTCCATTTTTTTGTAAATCAAAGATCGAACATAATCAGAAAAAACAGCGTAAAAAAAACAAACCTTCCATTTCCTCTTTACGAATAAGCATTTATCATTTTCAAATTATCATCCTATGAAGTATCTACTTGCCTTGGTGATCTTCGTCTGTCTTTCCATTTCATCTATTTTTTCGCAGGTCAAACGGCAGTACGTGGACCAAGAAAATACGACGACAACTGTAGTTGTTAAAGAAAACAACGTTAGTGATGTCCAAATTTTGAACTCACAATTCAATCTCAATAGCGTAGGAATGGGAGAAGTTATCAAGATCAAAACCGAAAATCTACAACCAAAGGGAGCTGCGGAAGTACCACAAGCGGAAGTTCCACAAGCCGAAGTACCTTTGGCCGAAGTGCCCCAAGCAGAAATTCCGATGGCTGAAGTGCCAGTAAGTCAGGTAGTTCAAGCAGAATCTCCAAAACCAATTATTGCGCCACCACCAACCTCCGTACCTCAAGTAATTAAAAATACTACGACACCTAATCCTAAAGTAGTATCGCCACCCCGTGCACAACAAAAATCAACCGAAATATATTATCAAGGTACAGGGAGCTACGGCAACAGAAAACTAAAAATGAAAAAGCGAAAAGTGAAAAAGCGAAAAAAAATCAAGAAGCGTAGAAAACGCAAGATCACTTGCCCATCTTTTTAAATTATTTTTTCCTAACCCCTTGCACTCGTATCCCAAATTTTCTGAGCAGAAAGTTTGGGATATTTTTATGTTGATCTCCTGCTTTCTTTCCGTCCTTTTTTCCATAGTTTTGCGCTATGGCTGATCCTAAATTTCTCATCGTCATCGGAGGTGCTACGGCTACGGGAAAAACTGCGCTTGCCATTCGGTTGGCACAGCACTTTGGCGCAGAAATATTGTCCTGCGATAGCCGACAGTTTTACCGAGAGTTGACCATCGGTACCGCCAAGCCCACTCCAGCAGAATTAGCGGCTGCCCCTCACCATTTTATTAATAGTCTAAGTGTCACCGAAGATTATAGCGTGGGTGATTTTGAAAGAGACGCAATTGTATTGTTACAAAACTTATTTGAAAAAAATAATATGGCGATCATGGTGGGTGGTTCAGGCCTTTTTATTCGGGCTGTGTGTGAGGGACTTGATGAATATCCAGCTATCCCTCCAGCGGTAAAGGCGGAGATACAAGACCTCTACCAGCGCGAAGGTCTGACAGGACTGCAGGCGGCTATTCGGGCTACTGATCCTGATTATTACCAAAAAGTAGATTTGAAAAACCCCGTACGCTTGATCCGTGCGTTAAATGTTATAAAGACGAGTGGCCTACCTTTTTCCTCATTTCAAAATCAAAAAAAGAAAAAGAGAAATTTTACACCTATCTATATTCACCTCACTACGGAGCGAGCAATTTTGTACGATAGAATAAACCGAAGGGTGGATCAGATGATAGAAGCAGGACTCCTCGATGAGGCTAGACCACTTGTCTCGCTAAAAGAAAAAAATGCCCTTAGGACAGTAGGCTATCAGGAATTGATGGATTTTTTTGAAGGAAAAATAACCCTCGAAAAAGCGGTGGAACTCATTAAAAGAAACTCTCGCAGATACGCTAAGCGTCAAATGACCTGGTTTAGAAAAGACGCCCATTGGAAAAGTTTTGAGGGAAAAGATTGGGAAGCGATTATTGCGTACGTGGAAGATCAGATGGGCGAGTGAATAAGATCGAACGCCCTACACCTTGAATAGTATTTATTTTTTTCACCATAAAACTTAAAACAAACATGAAGAACTTATTGCCTTTTTTAGTAATGTTATTAGTAGGTTGTAATCAGGTAGATCCTGCGTTGCAAAATGAAGTTAATGAATTAAAAGAAAAACTGGCCGCCTACGAAAGTAAACCGCAAGATACGTCAACTGATAAAACTGGATTTATTCATACCGTTTTTTTCTGGATGAACGATGGCGTGACCGATGAGCAAAAAGCTGATTTTGCTAAAAATGGTTTAGGGGAGCTACTAAAAGTAAAATCCATCTATAAAGGATACATGGGCCCCGCCGCCATGACCCCCGAAAGAGGCGTAGTGGACAATAGCTACGACTTTGCGCTGATTTGTCATTTTGAGAATCGAAAAGCACAAGATGATTACCAGGTAGATCCTATCCATCTCAAGTTTATTGATGATTATAAAGACCTATGGAAAAAGGTAAAAGTGTACGATAATTTGACTACGCAGTAGATTTCCCAAACTTTTTTGGCATAAAGTCAGGTTTTCTTTAGAAAAAAATCTTAACGTAGGATTAATATAAAATTTCAGAATAGTTTAAGAATGTGTTCTTTTATTTTGATTTAACTCACGTAATTTTATTGTTTTAGAATTATATTTGGCATAAAACTATTTTGGGTATAATCCATTTTACTTATGATGATTTTTTTGATAATAAATTTGTCGGCATCGTAGGGGGGATTCAAAATAACCGTGTCTTTTATGTAAAGTATTATACAAAACATCCCTTTCCCAATAAGACCAAATATTTATTCACATAATCTCTGATACTATTTTAAAAAGAGTACGTTATGACTACACAATCCAAAACAGCATTTTTAGAACATTTTCCATTATTTGATACCCTTACCTCCGAAGAAAAAGCTAGGCTATCCCAAATGGTCGAACTTAAAGTAAAACCTCGATACAGTTATATTTATTTACCCGGCGAAACTTCTGATAAAATTTTCTTCCTATCAAAAGGTACTGTAAAAATTGGTACACACTCCAAAGACGGCAAAGAAATCATTAAGTCGGTGCTACATCCTACTGCGATGTTTGGCGAAATGGGAATCGTGGGTGAAGAAGAAAGACAGGACTTTGCGAGAGCGATGGGTAGCGAAGTACATTACTGTATTCTAAAGGTGGAAGACTTCAAAAGATTGATGAGATCGAATCATCAGCTATCCATCAAAATACTGATGCTCATTGGTAATCGTCTCCGCAGAGCGGAAAACAGATTAGAGAGTTTGATTTTCAAAGATGCCCGTACGAGAATCATTGATTTCCTAAAAGATGCGGCTGACCAACGGGGTAGAAGAGTAGGATTTGAGATGCTAGTGAAGCACTCCTTGACGCAGCAAGATATTGCTAACTTAACGGGAACATCCCGACAGACGGTAACTTCCGTTTTGAACGAGTTACGTAAATCAAATTTGATTTACTTTAACCGTAAGAGCATCTTGATTAGAGACATGGCGAAGTTAGTTTAGGACTTTGTGCAGGACTACGAAAATTTTAATTTTGGTTATATATAATAAGTAGTTTTTAATCGAAAATGTGAGAGTAGAAAGCCGTTTCCAAGGAATTGGAGCGGCTTTTTCTTTTTGGGTTTTTGCTGTTATAGCCAATCGTTCCATCCTTTTTGCAAAAGAAAAAGTAAGCACAAAACCGACAGTTTTTAATGCTTTCCGCTATTTTTGATTTTTTTTGGAAAATTAACCATAGCATGAGCACCGCTTCCAAATCCACTCATATCCTACAAGTTTTCGAACATCAATCTATCCAAATAGGAGAGGAGGTCAACGGCTGCGTTTTTACCCGAAAACATTTTCACGCCCTTGCTCGATTTCTGAGAAACCACGGGGGCAAATATTATACTTTGCTACACAATGGCGTCAAATTTTCTCACTACGTCGGGGCGATTCAAATTGGACATTTAACCCTAGAGATTCTCCCTAAAGCAGATAAGCGAGAGCATGCGGATACTCATCAATGGCACGACGTATTGATAGAAATGCTCAAAGCGTGTCGGCTACTAAAAATAGAGACGCTAGCTACCGCTCGCCTACAAATTCGCTCGAATTCAATTTTGGAATTATACTTCGAAATTTTTCTAAGGGAAATCGAAAATCTCCTCCGAAAGGGCTTATTCCGTTCCTACCGTAGGGTGCAGGATAATGCTAAGTTTTTGAAAGGTAAATTGGTATTTCATAAAAATATCCAAAAAAACTACGCGCACCAAGAGCGGTTCTACGCAGCTTTTCAACAATTTGATTATGATCATTTGCTGAATCGGATTTTAGGAAAAGCACTCGATGTATTGGGAAATTTAGTCCTTTCTCCGAGTATCCAATCCCGAGTGAAAAAGTTGAGGTCTCATTTCCCCCCTACTCGCCAAGAAATATTTACCAAGAGAAATTTTGATCAGTTTATCAATGATCGTAAGGCTAAGTCGTACCGTACGGCTTTAGAAATTGCTCGGCTATTGGTACTAAATTATAGCCCCGATATCAGGGGAGGTCAGTATCATTTGTTGGCGATTTTGTTTGATATGAATGTACTATTTGAGGAATACGTTTATCGCCAATTAAAACGATTGGAAAATGAAAATTTAGTAGTTCAGCGACAACAGCGAAAGCCATTTTTCCAAAGAAGAAAAATCCAACCGGATATTCTTTTGACTTTTTTTGGAAAAAATTATGTCTTGGATACCAAGTGGAAAGTACTCCGAGCAGCCAAACCTTCCATTGCAGATTTGAAACAAATATATGTGTACAATCAGTACTTCAAAG
>JBCCJE010000320.1:0-6267 GCA_039027925.1 Bacteroidota bacterium | reverse complement strand
TTCGAGCATCTCTTGCATCCGAACCAAGAAATATTGGAGAACTCCAATATTTCTTGGTTCAACTAATAAGTTTAGGAAAACGCATCAAGAAAGTAGATAAACGATAAAGAATAGAGTATTGATGAAGCCAACAGGTTACGTGGATCACTTAGTGAATCCCCGATCTCGGGAGTTTTGGCGTTCTCTAGACCTTTATTGTGCTCCCTTTTTTTCCATAATCCCACTCAGTACCCGACCAATCTTGGTAGTAATTCGAATCGTCTCCAGTTGTGCCCAGGCTCGTTTTTCTCCTTTGCGCATGAGTGCGGCTAGATCATCGGGAGGCATGGGCGATAATAATTTGTGAGGAGGTACCATATTGAATTGAGCAATGATGTTGATGTCGCCAGAGTAATTTTGCTGAACGATGGAGTTGATGGAACTCGCTGTCAGGGCCACTTGGGAAGGCAAGTATTTAAAAAATCTTTGGGATATGGAATAATTGAACTGGGAGGTCTCTTTCCAAAATGCAATACCGAGTTTTTTGTAGGGTTCTAAAAATTCCAAATTGTTGAACGATGAATTGACAAAAGGTAGCACCAAGGGATTGGTCAAACTCACAATAAAATGATTCACGCCGTATAATCTCGATAGCACTTTGGCGGGCAAATCATTCGCCATGGATCCATCTACCCACCGGCGGGAAGGCAGGTAATCCACTATTTCACCGTGGATATTTTTGGCTTTGAGCGTCACGGGTGGATACACTCCGGGGACGGCACTCGTGGCAAAAATGGCAGAATGAATCATAACATTGGGAGCGGTGATCGCATTCAGCAATCTGGATTTTTGGTGCTTTCCATTCGGCGAAATGGAAATATTGATTTTTCTACCCGTTTTTTCGAAGGCTTCTTGAAAGGTTAGATTGGGGATGATCGCATCGAATATTTGTTGAAGTTTATCGAGTCCCAGTCTTCTATTTTTTTGGATCATATCGCTGTACGCTCCTGCTTCCAGTTCTAAAATAGTAATAAAATTTTCGGGTTGTAAAATCTCCAAAAGCTCCTCGTCGGTATGTGTGCCCAACAAGGCGGCAAAGATTCCTCCCGCACTTGCGCCCGAGATGACATCAGGCAATAAGCCATTTTCGATAAGGGCTTTGAGTACGCCGGCGTGAAAATTACCCAATTGTCCTCCCCCGCTCATCATCAGGGCAGAACCTCCAAAACAATTACTTGCGCGGTTGAAAAAAGCGACCTTTCGTTGGTGCTGGATGTCCGCATCTTTGAGGTGTAACAAAGCATCTGCAACTTCATCAATTTAGTCAACGATCAATTGTTTTGTGCCAAACTTGGACTTATTGTACATTTTGGAATTGCCCATGCCGCCCATATTACCGTGTACCCCTTCGTACAGCGTAAAAAGCAGGGCTTCATCGTCCTCATTGGCTCGATGCTCCCGCAAAATATCCAGCCGTAGCCTAATCTCTTTGTAATCGTAGAGTTTACTTTTTTCCTCCTGTTTCCAAGCCTCCATTCCCGATACTAGATCATGCTCCAAAGCGTATTCTTTCCAGGTTTCGTAAGTAGCCGCCTGCTGCATCTTTTTTTCAATCCGCTTCAAAGACGATTTTGTCCGATTCATATATTTAATTTTTTCACAAATTTAATCGGTTTGGGGATTCATCTGCTTAAATAGATTAAATATCTTTTCTACGGATTGATCTAATAGCTCACTCGACAGCGGTACGGTATTCATCAGTTTTTTGCTGGCAGCTAGGACTGACCGATCAAACTGCGTAAGGTGCTGCGCTCTGTTGTGGGCTTCGTCCATCAATTTTTTCTTAGAAACTATTTGGCTAATCAATCCTACTCGTAGGGCTTTTTCGGCGGTGAATAATTCATCCATCATCACCATATCGGTAGCTGCTTTTTTTCCAATAAACAATTGTAAAAACGAACCCGCAATGGCTGGATAAACGCCAAACTTCAGATTGGGCAATCCAAAGCGAGCCCCCGAGCTAGCTATCGTCATATCGCAAGCGGTTACCAAAATATTCCCTCCACCAAACGCCACTCCATTTACCGCCGCAATAAAAATAGATGGACAATCGTAAATGGCTTTTATCAGTACAAATAATTCCCTCGCTGAATCTCCTCCTAGCTTTTCTTTTAAATCCATCCCCGCACAAAAGGCAGTACCTGCACCTGTCAGGATAATGACTTTGAACTGAGGAGCTTCATTTTTTACAAAATCCAACAACGCCCTGCGCAATGATAGGTTAAGTGCATTTCTACTTTGGGGGCGGTTTAAGGTGAGGATGGCGACGTGTTCTGATCGCTCAATGAGTAATTCCATTTTTTGGTTTAAAAATTTTGTGCTTATATCTTTAGCTTTGAAATATCATGTGGAAAAAACAATAATAATCAATAGAAACGAAAATCACTATGCCTACGCCAATAAAAATAATTGACCCACATAGCCCATCAATTGAATGATTTTACAAAATTGGTTTCGGATATTCCACAAACCAAGGTAGTCCTCGATCACGTGGGCACTCCCGTGGGTTTGGGAGGTCAGCCCAGTCATGTGGGAAGAACTCCCCAACAGCGAGATTTTATTTTTAAAAAATGGTATGATGATTTAGTGCGGTTGGCAGAGGTAACTCACGTACAGTTAAAATTGAGCGGACTACTGATGCCTGTATGCGGATTTCAATTTAAAAAACGAAGGCAGCCCACCACGTTGAATGAGAAAACTGCGAGGGGAATTTCGAAATTATCCTCGCAGACTTAGACCTCCCCCAACCAATCCCTTAAAATCTCTTCGGTATTTTCCCCCGCCCCCCGTGAACCAAATTGCACTTCGGAAGGGGTTCTACTAAATCTCGGTGCGGGAGCAGGCTGTACGAAGCCATCCAATTCAAAATAAGTATTGCGATGAACATTGTGTGGATGTTGTTGCGCTTCGATAAAATCCAAAACGGGCGCAAAACATACATCTGTTCCTTCCATGATTGCACACCATTCGGCTCTCGTTTTTGTTTTAAAAATAGCTGCCATCTTTTCTTTGTTGGCTTCCCAGTTGACGGTTTTCATTTGTGCACCAAATGCTTGAACATCCAAGCCAGATTTTTCCACCAACAAAGCGTAGAACTGAGGTTCGATTGCACCAATGGAAATATACTTACCGTCTTTAGTTTCATAAACATCGTAGAAGTAGGCGCCCGAGTCTAATAGGTTTTCGCCGTGTTGTTCGGGATGCCATTGCCTGATGTAGTGTAGGGTATGAAATACCGACATCAAGACGGCAGAACCATCGGTCATGGCTACATCTATGACTTGTCCTTTTCCCGATTTTTGGGTTTCCAGTAGGGCTGCTAAAATACCTGTAACCAAAAACATAGCACCGCCCCCGTAATCGCCTACCAGATTGAGCGGCGGGTTGGGGCGTTGTCCTTTTCTTCCCGTGGCGCGCAATGCTCCCGTCAGCGAGATGTAATTAATATCGTGTCCAGCAGCATTTGCCAAGGGACCCGTCTGCCCCCAACCCGTCATCCTACCAATGATGAGTTTTGGATTTCTTTGGTGCAGCACGTCGGGGCCAATACCAAGTCGTTCCATTACTCCGGGGCGGAAACCCTCAAAAAGTACATCCGCTTTTTCGGCTAATTTCAAAAGGGTTTCTACTCCTTCGGGGGTTTTTAGATTTAAGCCAATGGATTTTTTCCCTCGGCGATTACAATCGGGAAGTCTAGTTTTGTTGGGATCAGTCCATCTCTCTACTAGGATAACCTCCGCCCCCATGTCCGCTAACATCATTCCCGCAAACGGGGCAGGGCCTAATCCAGCAATTTCAATAATTTTTATTCCCTTTAGTGGTCCCATACGGTGTTTGACATTAATTCTAGTTATACCCTAATTTCGAAAGTACTCTATCCAAAGTATCTTTTTTCAAATCATCAACTGAGGCGGCTACGCCAATCGAATTAGCGTATTCTACCAATTCTGGTTCGAGCATCTTTTTGATTTCAGTTGCTGATTTTTTTTGCATAGATGTGAAATCATGGACAGATTTGCCTGATGCAGCCAATACTCTCAACGCATCCGAGACCACCCAGCGAGATCCGTACTTTTCGGCAAACTCATCGCAATCCGCCACGAACTGTTTTGCTCCCACGAAGTCAATGTACGATAGTGACCCCCCTGTGTAAATTGGAAATCCCCAACCTAAAACAGAACCTAAATCACCATCCAATGCTGATCGTAAAACACCCTCTTCTAAGCAGCGAAAACTCTCCAATGCTTGGCGGTGCATGATTCTTTTGGCGACTGTTGCTTTATCCAAAGTATTTACGTCTGCGTTGAATTTCTCTTTCAGACCACTCCATAATTTTTTCTTTTCTCCCTTGGGATAATCATAAAATCCAGCCCCCCATTTTTTTCCTTTTCTATTGTGATTGTCCACCATATCTTTTTGAATGTTGTACATCCGAGTTTGGTAGGGATGCTTGTCTGGTGTAGGATCACTTTCGTAAACGTGCATCCCCAAAGTCAAGGTCACTTCGTCAATGACTGCCAATGGTCCAACGGGCATACCTTTTTGCTTGGCCATATTTTCGATCATCGGAGCGGGTACACCTTCTTCTAGCAAAAAGACACCTTCTGCGCAAAACGTACCAAAGCAGCGAGAGGTAAAAAATCCCCGACTATCATTGACCACAATCGGAATTTTACCGATAGCTACGGTGTAATCTACGGCGGCGGCAATGGCCTTGTCCTCGGTTTTTTCTCCTACAATAATTTCCACTAAGGGCATTTTGTCAACTGGCGAAAAGAAATGAATACCAATAAAATTTTCGGGTCGGGCAGAAGACTTAGCCAGCAAAGTGATCGGAATGGTCGAAGTATTGGAAGCATATACTTTATCGGATGCCAGCACAGCTTCGGTTTGCTTGGTGACTTTATCTTTTAGCTTGGGATCTTCGAAGACCGCTTCGATCACTAGATCGCATCCTTCCATTTTGGCGGGATCATCCGTTGGCGTGATGCGAGATAAGATCGCTTGCTTTTTCTCTTCGGTAGAACGACCCCTAGAAATGGCTTTATCCAAAATCACGGTGGAGTAGGCTTTTCCTTTTTCGGCATTTTCCATCGTTACGTCTTTCAGTACGACTTCCATTCCCGCCTTGGCAGAAACGTAAGCAATTCCCGCTCCCATCATGCCAGCACCGAGAATACCTAATTTTTTCACTTCGTATCGAGGTTCATTTTTAGGTCTAGCTTTTCCTTTTTTCGCCGCTTGCATCCCCATGAATCCAGTCCGAATCATATTTTTCGCTTCTTTGCTGCCCAGCACTTTGGTAAAGTACCTTGCCTCTATTTCGAGTGCCCGATCAAAGTTGACCTGTAGTCCATCGTGAACAATACTTAAAATATATTGTGCCGCTGGATAATTTCCGTGGGTCAATTTTCGTACATTTCCAATTGCTCCCATCAGCGTTTGAGCACCGTTGGGAGTCATCAAGCCTCCGCCAGGTATTCTGTGTTTTTTATTATCCCAGGGTTGTACGGGATTAGGATTTTCGACAATCCATTTTTTAGCAGCATCCATCATGGCTTCGGGCGTATCTGCCGTTGCATCAACCAAACCATCCTTCAATGCTTGGGGCGGTCGTGCTTCCTTGCCTTGTAGCAGATAAGTTAATCCGGTTTGAATGCCACACAAGTAGGGCGCTTTAGCTACACCTCCACCGCCGGGCAGTAAGCCAACTTTTATTTCGGGAAATCCAATTTTGATTTTTGGATGATTTAAAATAATGCGATGGTGACAAGTCAGGCAAAGTTCGAGACCACCGCCCATCGCAGTTCCGTTGATAGCGGCTACGAAGGGCTTGCCCCCAGTTTCGATTCTCCGGAAGCCTTGGTGCATTTTCAGGATTCCTTGGAATTGATCTTCGGGATCACCGCCCATATTTTTCAACTCTCGCAGGTCTGCTCCCGGCATAAACATACTTCTTCCCGAAGTCAGAATGACACCTTTAATGGTATCATCGTCAATGGCAGCATGCGCTACTTGTATGTATTCATTGATAAATTCGGTGCTAAATAAGTTGGTAGGATTATCTACTTGGTTGATGGTAAAAACGGCAATGCCATCATCTCCCACCACAAATTCGAATAAGTTATTTTTGATATTTTCCATTAGATTGTTTTTTTTAGATGAGAGAGGAGAGAACAGGGAGGAGGGATTAGTTCCTACCTGATTTCTGCCTTTTTCTCTTTTGCT